>JAPDPT010000054.1 GCA_034506315.1 candidate division KSB1 bacterium
CGCCGCTTTGGGCCGGCCGGTGGTTGTGGCGTTCACCTTGGCGGACCCCAGTCGCTGGCATCCCGTCGGGCCCCTGACCCTTGTCCTTGACCTCAGGCCGCAAGCGGAGGCAAGGGCACAAGTTTTCCACTACCTCGAGAAAAAGGGTTCCGAGATCCCCGCCGAGCTGAAGCCGGTGATCGAGGAGCTTTCCGATGCCCCCGACGAGGCTGGCCCACCCGGCCTTAGGTGCTGAAGGCGTCCGTCAAGGCAGAAAGGTGGCGTTCCGGAGCTGATCCTGCGGCTCGCCCGTCCCCCCTCAAGGCTGCATTTCTCTTTGAGACTTGCTTGGTCGGTAGACGCCGTCCCGTACCTTTACGGAAGGCAGCCTCCTGTGCGCAAGCCGCCGTCCCCGCGTTGAGGGAAGGCCGTTACCCGTTTCCCAGCTTTCTCAGGCTCCACAAACAGCCAATTGCCTCCTCGCTTCCCGCGCGGTCCGGGCGCTGCAAGGGCGCAGGGGATTCGCGTTTCTGCAGCGCAGTCATTCCTCCTCGGCCTCTTCCGAGCCCATCTCCTCCGCCACGCGCCGCAATTCGCGGGCCTGCGAGTAGAACTCGGGGAGTGTCATCCGCTTCAGGAACACAAGCCCCCTCGTGGCGCGGATCAGGGGGCTCGGGTGTTCGTAGAAGAAGCTGCGCCCCAGGCAAGTCTTGATCGTCTGGTACTGCTCGGCCTGGATCTGCTGGGCCAGACCCGAGAAGGGGCCATCGTACTCGTAGCTCGGGAAACTGGCGTCCTTCTGGGACACGTACGCGTTGAGGAAGGCGTTCTGGAGCACCGCGAACATGTTCAGTGACACCGGCACAAAGAGATTGGCCTCGGCTGGATGGAATCGGTACCAGACGTTCCGGTAGCCGATTACCTCGATATCCGAACGACCCGTTTCCTTCTCGTAGCGACGTAGGGCCTCGGCGATGGCCTGAAGCACTTTGTAGTGCGTGTCGGGGCCACTCGCCTCGGGATCGAGCGCCACCGTCACCACGTCCGGTTTGACGCGGCGGAGGAGGCGAAGAATGGGCTGGACGTCTCTCTCGACGGTCGGCTCCTCTGTGAAGATATCGCCCGTGTAAAAGCCCAGCCGCAGGTGCACCACGGAGCTGCTGTCGAAGCCGAAATAGCCCCAGAGGCAGTCGCCCTCCCATTCGCGGATCATTCCCTTGAGCTGCTGAATGTACGGCAGGTCCTTCTTGCCGGGATACTGAGTCTCGAAGTAGCTAATGAGCTCGTTGATCCGGTGCTTGAGGTTGTCGATGTCCTCCTCCTCAAAGATTTCCATCAGGTTGCGGAGCAGGCGCCGGGCCTCGCCCTCGTCTTTCACGATCTGCCGGTCCGAAGCAACGCCGTCCAGGTACTGCCACACGTCGCGGTTCCGTCCTTGGCGGTTGCGCGGATCGAAGTACCCCTCCTGGAGAAGGGGCTCGAAAGTCTTCCTCCGCAGGAAATACTTGAGCTTCTGCAGGAGGGACAGAGCGTAGCGATTGGTGACCGCCGTGAATCCGGAGGTCATGTAGGCGAAGGTGTGGCGATTGGAGGCATCGCGAATGTGGCGTACGGCGAAGGGCAGGTAGCCAAGCATGATGTCGTCGTGATGCGGAGCCGTGTGGAGGAAAACCGTGTTCGACCGGACCCGTGCACCCTCCTCCAACTTAGTCCGAAGGCGTTCGTGTACGGTCTGAGTAAGCCCCTCAAGATTGCCGCCCGTCTTGCTGAGGAGCGCTGTGCCGAAGGGGTCGCTCCGAAAGTGTTCTTCCCGCAGACCCAACACCGGTGTCCGGTTCCTTACCGCGAGGTCAATCACGATCTTGTCGATCCACCATTGCGGCAGTTGCTCAGTGATCCGGATCTCGTGAAGCTGTCGCTCCTTGAGGAGCTTGGCGGCACCTCGTGTCACGTAAAAACGGGCGTTCGGAAGTTTGTGCAAGGCGGTTGCCGGGTAGCGGATGTGCGGCTCTTCCTCGACCGCGTCCCGCACCACATTCGCTTTGGCCTCGCCTGCCGCCAGGATGATGGCCGTGCAGTTGGGGTTCTGGGTGATGGTCGCTAATCCGATCGTGATCACCAGGCGTTTCTTTGCGACCTCGATCCCACCCAGGTCGGTCGCAGCGGCTGCCTGCGTCTCGTAGTTGGTCGTTGTTAGGCGGGTCGTGGAGTTGTGGTCGGAGCCGCGCACATTAAACGCGATGTGGCCGTCCGGACCGATTCCGCCCAGAAAAAACCCGATGCCGCCCAGGGCACGGATCTTCTCTTCGTATTCCTGGCACCACTGATCAACGGCTTCGAGCACCTGCTTTTGGAGACGTTCCAGCGCCGTCTTCGGGTGACGGAAGCGAAGGCTGAGGTCGACCTCTGCGCCGGGCCACACATCTTCGAGGTCATAGCCAGGCGGTAGGCCAATCTGCGAACAATCAATCAGAAGGGCCTTGTGGGGATCCAAGCGGAATCTCGAGATGTAGAAGCGATTCACGTAGTAGTAGAAGCTGTTGTGCTGCGCGGGGTCAATGGGGTAGAACTCATCGATCTGGACGAAATGGAGGCTTTTCATATCGGGGCGGATGGACGGGTCAATGCCGTGCTGTTCCAGTTCCGCTTGCGTCTCGACTCGATCCCAAGTGTCCAGATAATGCGAGACGTACTTGATGAAGTACTCGGGCGTCTTGCCGGTGGGGAGCGAAACGACCCCGCCCGGGTTTGCTTGGACCCACTCGAGAAAGCGCAGGGCAGCCAGCTTCCCCAGCAGCGGGAAGTTATCGACTACAATGACCCCCATCTTCTCGGTAGGGGGGTACCGGAGTTTCTGCCCACTGCGCTGCAGAAAGATTTCCTCCACGCGGGAGGGGACAGGTTCCGAGCTTTTGTTCGACATCGCCTTTTCTGCTCCGCTTTTGGCTGCTCGCTTCCTGCCATGCGATCCCGGCCCTGCAGGCCGACCAACCCAGTTCACGGGCTAATCCTCCTTAACCGTTTCAATATAGCGGACCCGCGCAAAATCCCAAGAAGGACGTGGCCCGGGTGCCGACGTAACTCCGGAAAAGGGCATCGCGTCGTGTGACTGGGCCGCGGGTTGCCCCTTCGGCCGGAGCTCGAAGACCTGGATGGGTCGAGGGGTCTCACGGCCCTTCGTACCAGCCAGGTAGAGATACCGTCGCCTGATAGTTCGAGTAGTTGTACAGAGGATTCCTTACCGGTCGGTACAGCCTTCCGGACCGGGGGTTATCGTCCTGCGTGTACACCCAGAGATCGTAGGGATCCCAGACGACGATTTCGTCTCGGCAATCGCCAGTGATGTCCAGCACGGCATTACACATCTCAGGGTGACCGTCGTCCGGAAAAACGACCACCCTGCGTCCCCAGCCGTCGAACATCCCTCCGTGCTCCGTACTCGCCGAGAGCAAGAAGTACTCCTCGCCGTCGCCTTTCCAATTTACAGGCAGGCACATGCTTCCGTGTTGAACCGGCTCGAACTCGCAATACACATTTCCGTTTGCGTCGTAGAGATGTACGATGCCCTGATTGCCCCAGAAGTTGATGCTCACGGTTTCCAGCCCCGGAAGATCCGGTCGGAAGTTAGCGACGGCCGGGTTCTGCACATGGCCCAGCCGATGGTGCCTCAGGATTTGGCCGTCGAGGCTGAGGAACAGCATCCCTTCGTCGCTGGCGGCATTGAGAACGACAGGACTCAAGTCCTCTCGGAGGCGCACAATGGCCACGCCATCGGCATGGTCGTGCAAGATCGGATCGAGGATCCACATCACCGAGCCGTCGTGGTCCAACAGGCTATATCCGATGGCGACTTCGTCCCGGCCGTCATTGTCAATGTCCGCAGCATAGGGGTAATGTCCGGTATTGCACGCGTGGTGCCAAAGAACCTCCAGGCGATCGTTCAGTGCCCAGACGTTCCAGTATCGGTCCTTGATCAGAATGTCTCTCGGGTGCCCCGTGCCGCGCAGATCACAGAAGAAGAGACAGTCTCCGAGGATGCGCGGGAAACGTGCTCCTGGATCTGGAGAGAGTGGTGTTGGGGCGCGCAGCTTTGGGCGCCCGGTCCTACCATCCGCCACCACGATCTCCGAGTTCATGCAGTAGACGACCTCGTTCTGTCCATCCGCATCGAGGTCGTGGATCTGGAACGCGACGTCGTTGGTCAGGTGATCCTTCCAGGGATCGGGTTCGCCAATCTGCCACAAGATGCGGCCGTCAAAGGTCATAGCCGTCAAGCAGCTCAGCTCGCTGTAGCGGTCCTTCGGTCCGTGGTGGACGACCTGTCCGATGAGCAAATCCGTTTGCCCGTCACCGTCGAGATCGCCGAAGCGGAGATTTCTCCCCACGCCCAGGCCGTCGATCTGCAGTTTGCGCCACACAATGGGGCGCGGGTTGACGGCCCGGAGGCGTTGTTCCTGGCGCAGGAGTTCGGCCCGGCGTCTGAGGTAAGCCCGTCGGGCGACGTAATTCATGGTTACCTTTACGCGCTCATAGCGGGCGGGCACGTCGGCGAGCAGACCTACTCGACCGTGGGTGTAGGTCGTATCCTCTGCTTCCAGGGTCAGCTTCCGATTGAAGCGGGCGCGGATGCGCGAACCCTGGAGCTTGACCTCAGCCTCCAGCCGGTCTCCGGGTTTCCAATCAATGGTGCCCGAAGCGAGGATTCGTTCGGCAGGCCTGTGGAAACCGACCTCGTGCCGGACGACCTTCAGGTGCGCGATCGATCCATCCACTCCGAAGAAATAGTAACAGCGATCATTCTGGTAGCGGAACACAACCCCGCAGAGTCCGGTGTCCGACAACGGGCTAAAGGTGACGCGAAGGATGTAGTTCTGCCAGAGCGTGTCGCCCGAGACGAGGATGGGATGGGTATAGGTCCGGTGATTCGTGTGGGTCTGGACCAGCACCTTGCCCCCGCCTTCCTTGCCGATAACGCGCCAGGCCCTCTGAGAAGCGGTCTCTGGGGTAAATGTCGAGACTTCCCATCCGTGAACGGGGGCCGCCTCGCGGAAATAATGGTACTCGAGGTGCGCGCCAAGCGGGGGCAGTAGCGGACCACTTGGAAACTCCGCAAAATCTTCGTCGATCAGCACTTCTTGTCGTGTCGGCGCGCACGCAGTGAGAGCCAGAATGGTGAAGAGCAAGATTCCTTGTCCTTGGCCCCTTCGGAACATGGATGCCTCCCCTTCGTGCCCGATGATCCCGCTGCGCGAGCGAAATTGCAGAGCCCCCGCCAATTCCCAAAGCGAATTTTCCCGTAAGGGGAAGTTCCCATTTCCATGGCCGAGGCCTTTCAGTGCTGTTTCGGGGGATAGCGGTACGCGCAGCAGTGGGGCAGGTCCTTGAAGACCCCGTTGCCTACGACCTGGGATCACGGAGCGGGGGTAGGAGCAAGCGGGAAAACGGCTTGCTTTCTTCAGGGATGGTGTCTAAATTCGGCGCGATTCTTGAACACGTGCCCGAAGCCCCGGCTGGGAAAGTATAGAACATGACCGTCAGGCAGCGAGAGTTTTCCCTCACGGTGCGCCTCCCCCAAGGGAGCCAACCTAAGTCTACGCACGCCGCCATAAGGTAATTTCCCGACTCACAACGTCGAGCAATTGCAATCTGGCATGAGGTGGAGGAGAAATGATGTGGTGGTCTATCATTGCCATACTTGCCGCGGTCGGGGTCGGATTCGCAGCCCTGGAGCTGCGTTTTCGTCGCCCCGATCAGCTGGTTCTCTACGACGCACATGGGGAGGTGCGTGCGCGGACGGGCCGGTTCTACCCCCGCCACCTCAGCCTCTGCTTGCCGTACCGGGTCCAAACCATCGTCACGGAGGTGGAGGCCGAGGCCAAGGGCCGGTTGGGCCTCCGCGTTCAGGTGACAGCCACGGCCGGACCTGACCCAAAGAACCTCGCACAACTCGTGCGGGTTGGTGGGTGGAGCCGCGAAGCCGTCGAGCGTGCCTGCAAGGAGTTGGAGCTCGTCATGCACTCGCTGGTTCGCTCCTACACCGAACAGAAAGCGCTCGAAGAGATCCGTACAGATGAAATGATGCAGTGGCTGCGCTCGGGTCTGGAGCAGGAGGCCCCCAAGTTGGGCCTGGAGATCGTATCGGCCAGTGTGCAGTCCATTGAGCCTCGGGATCGGGAAATTGCCGAAGTGATCCAGCAACGAGAGGCTGCTCGAATCCGCAAGCAGACCGAGATTGTGAATCAGCAAGCCCGGGTGGCGGCCATGCAGGCCAAGCTGGAAGCAGACGAGCGAATCGCCCGGTCAGAGCACGAGCTGCAGCTCGTCAAGCTGGCGCTGCGAAAGGAGGAGGAGCTTCGAGAGGCGGAGCTGGCGCGCTTCCGGCTCGAGCAAGATCTCGAACAGCGACGGGCGCAGCTGGCCCTTGACCAGCAGGAAATCGAGCTCCTCGCCCGTAACCCTGAAGTGCTCCTCTTGACCCCCCAGCTGGCGCGTCTGGCCGAGGCCAGCCAGGGACTACGGAATGCCCGGACCATTGTTTCGCTTTCGCCGAACAGCCTGCCAGAGGATTCGCCCCTGGCAAAGAACGTCGTCCGCCTCCTGGAGCGCCTCCTGAGCCGTGCGGCGGCCAGCGGCGGTCAGGAATCCCAGCAGACGTGAGAACCCCGGGCAGTGAGGGGATTGCGGAAAGGTGCGCGCGGTGCAGGACCCATTCCGACTCAAGCCCGTAGAGACTGCCGAGGTCTCCGAGATCAGCGAGCTCACGGCGAGCGCTCAGGTGCGCCGTGAGGACCGCGTCAACTTCCACATCGGGAACCCTGTGCAGGACCCCCGCCTCTTGTCGATGTACCAGAGGTTAATCCTCGGACTTGCACCCGATAACGGCGCGACGGATCCCAGGGAGTGGATTGAGGAACACGTGGAAAGCCGGCACCAGGCGGAGCGAGTCCACTGGTTCTTGGGCCTGGTCGAAAAAAGCGTCGCCTACCTGCCGCGCGGTGGGTTCGGACGCAGGGATCCCGGCTCAGTGGCGCGCAAGGTCCACGCCCTCTTTACGTCCGAAGCGGAGGAGCCGCTGGACTACGACCTCGGCGACAAATCGGGAAAGCGAGAGATCACTTTTGTCAGTGGGGGAAAGCGGGAAGCCGTCCGGCTGCTTCATTATGCCCTCTCTCGTCAGCTCGAGGTGGCTTCCTTTGCCACGCTGCTCTTCGGCTTCCCCCTCCCACAAATCCTGCGAGCGTCAGCCCGCGGAGACATAATTCCGTTGCCCGATCAGGAGGGGGATGTCTTACGACTTCTTCGTGAGCGACTCCGCTCGTTTCCGGACCAACCCCATTTTCTCCTCCTGGGTAGGGTCCCGACGGAAGGCCTGCGGCGAGCCATCCGCAGAGCCTGCCTGGAAGGATCCCTCTTTGTAGTGGAAGCCAACGGGGCTGCCAATCACCTCTCCCTCGCTCGCGAGGCGGGACTGGCTAATCGTGTGCTCCGCATCCTGGACGCGGCGGATCTGCGCGCAGACCTGCAGGGACTTGCGGTGGCCGTGGTGCTGGGGCGCGCCGACTACATTGACGCCATCGAAAAAGCCCATTTCGAGCTCAAGGGCACACCCGCGGCTCCGGAGCTCGAGTTTCTTGGCTACCTGCTGAACCAACCCCTCGACACCAGCGCTTCGGCAACACCCGTGGATGGCTTCGATCTCTCTGCCGCCGTGCCCGAAGGTCCCCGCTCTTCGTACGAAGGGTTGCGGGGTACAATGGCCCGTGTCCCTTCTGCGGCCACCAGGGTGGCACGACACGTAGAGGAAGTGATCGAGAGACTGCCAGCCTCCTGTACCTCCGCGCTGCGCGCCAGGCACTGGACCGTGCGGGCCCCCGTAGCCATAGGTGAGCTCCACGTGTCGTTTCCCTCCGCAAGTGTGACGGACGCCTTCCCCGCGCTGCAACCGACGGAGATTATCGAGCAGCTCTTTACGCGCTACGCCGATCCCTTATGGCGCGCCCAGGTCGTCGAATCGTTCCTGAGCGCCTTTCTTCAACTCCACCCCGAATATGAACCGGAGGCATGCGCCGTTGTGGGCGGATCGGCGCGGACGGCTCTCGCCCTGCTGGGTCGCTACTGCGGCCTTGAGGAGGCCATCGTTCCCGACCTGAGCTGGACCTATCATCACTGCTTTCCGCGGGTGACGGCAGTCCCCCTGACCGCCGATTTCCAGCTGGACGTGGAGGGCATTCTGCGGGAGGTAGATGGGCGACTGGAAGCCGATCGTTCCTGGGCGGAACGCGGGGCGGTGGTGATCAACTCGCCGCACAACGCCTCGGGGCAAATCTTCCATCAGGGTGACCTTGTCCGCCTGCTCCGTGAACTGCTGGGTCGGGGGGTATGGGTTGTGGACGATCTATCGTACAAGGGGGTGGCGCCTCAGCCAGGCTTTGTGCGGACCTACTCGTTGCGGGAAATCGCCACTGCGATGGTGCGGCAGGGAGAGCTCCGCCGGGAACACCTGCGCAAGCTGATCACAGTCCATTCGCTTTCCAAGACGGACTGCTTTGCCGGCGGCCGCCTGGCAGTGGTAGAAATCCTCGACCCGGCCCTCCGATCGCGATTTCGCCGTCTCCTTCAGGACATCGCCCCGAACCTGGTTTCCTGCCTCCTGGCATATCTTTTCTACCGCAACGGTGAGAGAATACGGGCATTTTGGGAGCTGCGCAACCGGGTCCTATGGGAAAGACTGGAAGCGTTGGATCTTGCGTGCGCGGAGGTCCCCGCCGAGCGCAATCCATATAGCGCCAAGCTGGTGCGACCCACCGGGTCGATGTATCCGCGATTGGAAATCGAAAGACTCCCCGAAGGTGTATCGCTGGTGCGCCTTGCGACGGGCCTGGCAGTACGGGGAATTGGGTTGGTTCCGTTGTCTGCTTTTGCGCGAACCGCCTCGGGCTGGGAACTGGCCCGCCGGTCGTTCCGGCTCACTCTGGGTGGCGACGACCCTGCGCCCGTCCTGGCCCGGAAGATCCGGCGCGTCCTGATCGATCTGAATCGGCTAATTGCCCAGGAGGCAGAAGGCTTTCGGAGAAGAACCCTGCCACGAGCGCGTGCGGAGGAGGGCCTCGGTGAGTACAGCCGCTCGTGGGCAAACCAGTGGGCGGCTCTGAAGGACGAGCTGGAAAGCCGGTCGCGACGGTGGCTGCGCGAGTTTGCGCGCCAACTTCCTGGTACCGATGAAACCGCTGAAGACGCCTTCGTAGCAGAGTACCTTCCGGAACGCCTCGCCTGGATTCGCCAGCGCCTTGTGGACCGCGCGCGACTTGCGGACGAGATTCTGTGGCTTGCGCAATCCGACCGGGACGGACTTCTGCGTGGCTTCGCTCACGAGATCCGCTTTCCCGAGCTCGACGCGCGACGCGCGCAATTCCGCTCCCGCCTCTTTGACCGCACCGTGCACCCCACCCAGATGTACGCGCTGGAGGTGGAGCGGCTCACCAATCGCCTTGTGGATGAGCTGCGAAGGAAAGGTAAGGTCAGCCAGGAGACCCTGGAGAAGCTGGCCGCCAGCCTGGCTGCCGAGCACCTCGGCCTGAATGTGGCGATTCGCTCCGCCGAGGAGTCCTGGGAGCTTGTGGTGGACCTCGACGCGCTGGCCGAGGCGGAACAGGCCGCCCTATTCTGGCACGGAGTGGATCTACCCCTGGTACTCTCGTACTGGGGGGACTGGGACGGAAGCACACGTCCGTCAGGGCAAGGGCATCGGTTGGTTGCGGGCGCCCTCCTGGAGAACGTGAGTCGGCTGCGAAGGCTGGTCAAACGTCTGCGCTCCCTCGGAGTACCGCTGGACCTTCCCGCAGAGCTGGAAGCCGAGTTACAAGGGCTTGAGCGCAAGAACCGGGAGTTTTGGAAGCTCCTCGACGAGATCACCAAGCTTACCTCCCAGCTGGAGCAGCGCTACCGGAGTGTGCTGCCCATTGGGAGCCGGACCAGCCCCTGGCGACGGCTCGGAATGCGGCTGGGAGTAGCCAAGGACCCGATGACCGTTCTGTGGCTCCACAACGACCGCCTCGAGAAGCGGATGTTGCGGCTGCGAGCGCGTCGGCGGGAAAGCCTGAAAACGTACTTCGAGCTCAATGAGGAGCTTCACCGCACCCTGCAGAAGCAGCTGGAGCGGATCCGGGAGCATCTTGACCAGCGGCCTGTGGCTGAGGAGATCGGTCACTACCGCAGCCTGCTCCGGAGATTCTTCCTGACCCCGCGCATTCACCAGCGGATGGTCCTGGCGGTCGACCAGTTCGCCGTGGACACCACGGTGCACAACATGGTTGAGATCAACGCTCTGGCCGGAGCACACGGGTTCCCGGGTCTGGTCCTTGCGCTGCAAGTGAGCATGTCCACGGATCCTGAAGCGGTGATCGCTCTGGACCGGAAGCTGCGCGCCAAGTCGGAGGAATTGCTGCGCCGCCACGGAAAGCTCCCACTCCCCAGCATCTGGATTATCCCCCTTTTTGAGGACCTGGAGACCGTCCGCCAGCTGGAGGGTTACCTCGACCGTCTGTGGGAGTACGCGGTGCAGAGTCGAAGGCTCGGTCAAAGCCCGGCCGACAGGTTCGCCGAGCTCACGTGTGAGCTTTTTGTGGCCGGATCGGACCTGAGCCAGCAGGTGAGTCAGCCTGCGGGGTACGCCCTCTACCGCGAAGCCAAGTATCGCGCCATCCGCTGGTTTGCGGAGAAAGAGCTCGTGGGCCGCGTCCGAATCAAGCTGGGCAGCGGAGAGCCTGCGCAGCGGCAGGGCGGTTATTTCGATCCGACCGTAGGGCAGCCCGTGGCAAGGACTGAAGGCCAGGCCTACGCCCTGCTTTCCCGCAACTTCAACGAGGTGGAACGCCAGATGCTCCGCCGGGCGACCGAACCTCTACGAGGCGCCATGGCAGGGGGGGAGTTCCGGACGTTCCAGAGCAATCTCTTCGAGCGTTTGCGTCTGGCCAGTGCTGAGGAAAGAGCCCAGTTCTTCTTTCACGTCCTCAGCAGTCAGAGGCAATACGAGGGGGAGCTCCAGCGTGCAGCGTCGTCCCTTGTGGAGACGCGGTTTCTCCACCGGGAGCGCGGCCTGCAGGAGTTGGAGGCGCTTACGCTCGGCCGGAGGGACGAACATCTTCGCCGGTTCCTGGAGGAGCTACCGCAGCACTTCCGCCAGATCCTCTACGGCAGCGAAGAGGATATCATTGGGCTGCACGTCATCTCGTACTTCGTTTCGCGGACCATGCCCCCGCTGCGGGACCGGCCTGTGGTCCGTCCCGGGAGAGAGCCATTAGGTGGCCGCGGGCGCGAGATCGTCGGTCGCATTGCTGAGACGTTGCCCCTCGCCAAGCACGGAAGCCTGTTGCGGGCGATTGGCCACAACCGTGCCCAGACCATGATCCTTGGGGTGAACCAGCTCACTACGGGCCTGTTCCGCTGCCTCAAAGCCTTCATTGAGAGCTTCGACAACCCGGCGGAGGGGTGGCGGGTGGTCGAGGACAGCATCCTACCCCACCTTCCCGTTTACGACATCCTGCACACCCTCCGCCTCTACCATGATCTGGATCTCGAGTACGTCCGGAGGCTCGAAGGCGTCTTCCCCCCGGGCAATTCGGCCCTGCTGGCCCTGCGCGAGGACAACGATGCCATCCGGGAGTTCATTCCTTCGTTTCAGCGGGAACTGCTGCGGCGCTGCGGTCTGGAAAGCGAGGGCTTTTTCACGGATGGCCACGTCCGTCGGGATCTGCTCCCCTTGCTTAGGCCTGAGCTGGTGGTCCTCCTTCAGCCAGATCTCTTTAACACGGATTATAACCGATTGGTGGACCGGCTCGGCGAGGTCGTGGACAGCGACTGGGGTAGGGAGGTAGGCCGGCTCCTCGAGAAGAGGGACAAAGTACGGATGTGGCGCGCCCGTATCTGGGACATCATTGAGGGGCCAGTGCGCTCGCAAGTGGAGAGTTTCGTCCAGTTGGCCCAGGCGGTCAATCGACTCACCGCGGGCGGCAGTGTCTGGGATTCGCCGTTTGCCGCCAATCCCGGTGAGGTTCTGAGGCTCGGGGCCCAGGTGGCGAGTCTGTTGCGCGGAGCTGCCGACGACATGATGCGGCAGTTCCTCATCGCCGCGGTGCAGTACCTGACGCAGCTTCCGCAAGGGGCCGCAGGTGTACCCATCGAGGTGATCCGGGCGCTGCGCAATGTCGAACGCATTGTGATGATCGAGGAGCAGGCGCTCAACGAGAAGCAGCTGGCTTTGGTTCGCTTCTGCACTTTGCAGATTGCACGGCTGTGCGGGGAGAACGGCTGAACTGCGCTTCGCGGGGCGGAATTCGTGGGGTGTGCCACGCTCAAACCCCGAGGCGGGGGCGGCGGGTACTCGCGTAGCTAACGCACACCCCTCGCACGCCTCTCCGAAATCCCTGCGGAAGATTCTACCTACGTCATCGGTCTATCTGGGACCGGAGAACTCGCTATTGGAACTCCCCCCGGTGCGTTGTACCTTACGGAGGAGGGGTAGAAGATCGGATGCTGCGCGGACGGAGCTGCGCGAGAGATTCGAGCTCGCACGCGCTAACGAGAGCGAACCTGGAAGATTCGAGGGAACACAGAGGAAGCCAGTGCGGACGATTCTGTTCGACATTGACGGGACCCTCCTGTTCTCTGGAGGTGCAGGAAGAAGGGCGATGACCCTGGCCTTCCGCGATGTGTACGGCCTGGAAGACGGGTTCGCCGGGATCTCGATGTCGGGTAAGACCGACGCTCAGATCCTCCGGGAAGCCCTGCTCAGAGCGGGATTGCCCCTCGAGGAGCGCTCCGCTGCCCTTTTCCGCCAGCGATACTTCGAGCACCTCCGGTCCACAATGAACGACCAGGCCCCGGGGAAACGGCTTGTTCCGGGCGTGAACCAGCTCCTTGAGGCTCTCAGGGTGCGCGGGGGCGTCTTGCTGGGACTTTTGACCGGGAACTGGAGGGAAAGCGCCTACATTAAGCTGAGGCGATTCGGGATCGACCATTTCTTCCCCTTCGGCGCCTTCGCAGACGATTCTGAAGATCGCAATGCGCTCCTGCCTGTTGCCATCAGGCGTGCGGAAAGTCTCGCCAGGCGTCAGTTGGAGGCAGCGGACGTCTGGATCGTCGGAGACACACCGAGAGACGTCGAATGCGGAAGTGTTCACGGTGTGAAGGTGTTGGGCGTGGCATCGGGCGAGTACGGGCCCGAGGTGCTTGCCGCGGCTGGCGCTACTGCAGTGGTAAGAGATTTTAGGGACGTGCAGGCTGTCCTGGGGATTCTGCTGGCCTGAATTCTGCCCGGGATCGCACGAGGCCCTGGCTTCGGGCTGATCCTCTGGATGGCTTGAGAGGGAGCTGGCTGTCGGTTACGTCGTAAGGCCGACGGGGAGTATACGGGCGGGTTCCGCACGTAGACGCAAGGAGTAGGCCTTAGGCTTCAGGGGTGTTTTCCGCGGGAGAGGAAGCGAGACCCAGGATGAACGCGAAACGTGTACTGATTGCCCTTCTCGTGGTGGTTCCCCTTGGATTCGCTTTCAAGTTTTACAAAGGTCCTCTGAACGGCTGGTTCAACGACTACGGTGCGGGGGTCTTGTACGAGGTCTTCTGGATTCTTCTGGCCTCACTTCTGTTTCCTGCTCCCTACCACCGAGTGCGCATTGCAGCCGCTGTCTTTGTGATCACGTGCGGCCTGGAATTCCTGCAATTGTGGAATGCACCGTTCCTGAACGGAATCCGGCGTAGCTTCTTGGGCGCTGCCGTGCTGGGAAGCACCTTTTCGTGGTTGGATTTCCCCCACTATGCCATCGGCTGTCTCCTCGGCTATTACCTGTTGCGCGGGGTAATCGCCACAGGGAGCAGTTCGGGATCCGTCCGCTCCGGGTTCCTGGCGACCCGGCCGCCAGGCTAAGGAAAGCCGGGGCAGCTCGTCCGATGCGGACGGGGCTATTCTCGAGTAGCCGGGAATTGCGAGGACCGGCAAAGAGCGAGAAGCACACCAGTGCTCAAACTTGCAAGCCGCAAGGGAGGTGGAGAGAAGTGACGGGTCGATTCGGCTCTTTCCTTTTGGTGTGGACGATGGCGCAGCTCGTATCCATAGCGCGGGGGCAGGAGAGTTCCCAAAGTCTGTTGTCCCTCTTGCCACAGGTGCCTGGGTGGAAGCAATCCGAGGAGCCCGCGTTCTACGATCGGAGCAATCTGTTCGACTATATCGACGGAGGTTGCGAACTTTACTACGCCCACGGCTTTCAGCAACTGGCCAGTGCGCTCTACGAATCGACTGCGGACCCAGGTCGAACGCTGACCGTCGATATCTACGACATGGGGTCGCCCCTTGGAGCTTTCGGGATCTACGGGGCGATGGTTTATCCGGAATTCCCCTCCGTACCCATTGGCTGCGGAGGGGTGGTCAGCGACCTGCAATTGCGCTTCTGGCAAGGCCGATACGAGGTGGAGCTCAACGGGGACGTGGACCGGGAGACGCTTCTGGCCTTTGCCGCTGCCATCTCCGCCAAAATGCCTCCCTGTGAGCTACCGGAGCAAGTCGCTTGGATCCCACGGGAACTCAGTGCTCCGAATGGTCTGCGGTACGCTCCCCATGGTGTTTTGCAATTCGCATTCCTGCCGCCTGGAATGGAGGCGGTCTGCCCCGTAGACACGCTGGTGGTGCGTGCCTTTGTGGCACGGGCGGCCACGGCTGACTCCGCCATGGCAGCGCTGAGTCAATTCAGACGGCACGTCCTTGCCGAGACTCCCCCGGCGCGGCTTCAGGACTCGGCCACGGGCTTTACAGCGAAGAGCCCGCGCCTGGGACACCTGATGGTGGAGACCTGCGGCGAGTGGGTCCTGGGCAGCGTTTGCCGGGAAAGCGCCGAGGCTGCTGCCAAGGTGCTCGGTCAACTGCGGGAACACGTGTGCAACAGGCTTCGGCTCCAATCTGCCAATGAGAAAAAATGACGGACTGGTGCCTGCGGGCACCGGCTCGGAACCGCCTGGTTTACCCTTGCCCCACTTCGCCGAAAATGCGGCAGGACCTCGCGATTGGAGCGCTGCTGGGAGGCCGTGAGAAACAGAGTCCATTCGAGTCGGAGAGCAGTCGGGTAGGAGAAGGAGATGAGAAGAGGCGCGCGAATTCTTTGGTTGCCCATGCTGTGGATCGTAGCAGGATCGACCACAGCGGGAGTCCTCACGCGTCCAGAGATTGAGCGCAAGATCGACGATCTTCTGGCACGGATGACGGTCGAGGAGAAGGTGGGGCAGCTTGTTCAGTTCAGCTACCCGGATGTTCAGAACCACGAGGAGCTGATCCGCCAGGGGAGGGTTGGCTCGTTCCTGAACGTCCGCGATGTGGAAACGGCCAACCGGCTCCAACGGGTCGCGGTGCACGAATCGCGCCTGGGAATTCCCCTCATCTTTGGAAATGACGTGATCCACGGTTGCCGGACCATCTTTCCTATCCCCCTGGCGGAGGCTGCAACCTGGAATCCGGAGCTTGTCCGCAGGTGTGCGCGCATCGCTGCCCGCGAAGCTGCCAGTATCGGCACCCACTGGACTTTCGCGCCGATGGTGGATATCGCCCGTGACCCCCGGTGGGGGAGAATTGCTGAGGGGGCTGGCGAGGATCCCTATCTCGGATCCGTAATGGCGCGGGCGAAGGTAGAGGGCTTCCAGGGCGACGACCTCTCCCACCCGGAAACCATCGCGGCTTGCCCGAAACACTACGTTGCCTACGGCGCGGCCGTCGGCGGCCGTGACTACAACACCGTGGATCTCTCGGAGTGGGAGCTCCGGGAGGTGTACCTTCCACCTTTCCGGGCTGCCATCGAGGCGGGGGCCGCCACCATCATGAGCGCTTTCAACGATCTGTGCGGCGTTCCAGCCTCCGCCAACTCCTTCACGCTCACGCGCATTCTCCGGGAGGAATGGGGATTTGACGGCTTCGTAGTGAGCGATTGGGATGCCATCGCCGAGCTGGTGAGCCACGGCCTGGCCGCTTCAGTAGAGGAGGCTGCTCAGCTCGCCCTTCAAGCCGGCGTGGATATGGACATGATGGGCTACGCCTATCACCGCTATCTGGCCGATCTTGTCCAGAGCGGCCGGGTGCCGATGGAGTGGCTCGATCGATCCGTCCGGCGGGTGCTGCGAGTCAAGTACCTCCTTGGGCTCTTCGAGAGGCCGTTCGTCGACCCGAGACGTCAACGGAGCGTAATTCTGGCGCCAGAGCATTTGGAGGTCGCCCTTCAGGCTGCACGCGAGGCCATTGTGCTGCTGAAGAACGAAGGCCATGTGCTCCCGCTTCCGAAGAGCTCCGGCACAGTCGCTGTACTGGGTCCCTTGGCCAACAACCGTGCCGATCTCCTCGGCTCGTGGTCGATGGAGGGAAGGCCCGAGGACGTGGTTACGGTCCTGGACGCGATTCGCGAGAAGATAGGGACGAACCGCGTGCTCTTTGCACCCGGCTGCGGCATCTCCGACACCTCGCGCGCAGGGATCGCCGAGGCGGTGGCTCTAGCCCGGAAGGCGACCGTGGCCATAGTGGTCGTGGGGGAGAGTGCGAACATGAGCGGCGAGGGGGCAAGCAGGGCCCATCTGGACCTGCCCGGAGTTCAGCTCGAATTGGTGAAAAGCGTCTGGCAAGCCGGCGTCCCGACTGTGGTCGTGCTGGTAAATGGGAGGCCTCTGGCCATCCCCTGGATCGCTGAGCACATCCCCGCTATTGTGGAGAGTTGGCAATTGGGGGTGCAACACGGGAGAGCTGTGGCCGACGTTCTATTCGGTGATTTCAATCCATGTGGCAAGCTCCCCGCGACTTTCCCTCGCTCCGTCGGCCAGGTACCCATCTATTACAACCACAAGAACACCGGGCGGCCTCCACAGGCCTCCGAAAGATACTGCTCTAAGTACATCGATGAGGATTGGAACCCCCTGTATCCCTTTGGTTTCGGCCTAAGCTACACCACGTTTCGCTTCGAGAACCTTCGGCTCAGCGAGAGCCGCATCAGGCCCTATGGAAAGGTGACGGTGACCGTAGACGTCGTCAACGTGGGGTCTGTGGCGGGTCATGAAGTTGCGCAGCTCTACATTCGTGACGTCGCGGCCAGCCGCACGCGGCCTGTAAAGGAGCTGCGAGGTTTCCGCAAGGTCTTCCTCCGTCCCGGCGAGAGGGCAACCGTCTGCTTTGAGCTCGGGCCGCACGAGCTGGGGTTCTACAATCGGCACATGGAATGGGTGGTCGAGCCCGGTGAGTTCCGCGTTTGGGTAGGCCCGAACTCCGTTGAAGGTCTCGAAGCGCGGTTCGAGGTAGTCACACCGTAGTCGCGGTAAGTTCCCTCCCCCGAGGCGGTGAGGCTTCCTGTTACTATGGAAGGCGAGCCTTCCCGTCGGCGGAAGGGAAAGGCCAGCCTCTCTCCACGAGGGAAGGCTCGCCGAGAAAGCATGGTCGCCGGTGCGGGCCTTACTTGGCTGCGACAAGCCGAATGGTTGACTGGGTGGCCGTCTCAATGGGCATGGTCATTTCGGTCTGGCCCGCTACGGCCACGGTACCCTCCGTCTCGGCGGTCGCCTCGAGGTACACAAGCTGGCCCAGAGCGGGGTCGAAGTACCATTCGGACGTGAGCGTTCCCTCCGCCTCGAAGGCGATCGTAGCGCCGGTGCTTGGCTCCTGCCCCGAGCCGTCCATCTCCAGTTTGCCTTGCTTTTGACCGAAGTAGCAGTCGCGCCCCTCGAAGGGACGCCGATCCACGAGCTTGTTCGTGCTTTGGCTGATTACCTTGACGTCCATTCCGCTGCGCTTTACGGTGGTGGTGTCCGTCTCACTCCAGGTATCCCCGGGAACCGCGGGCCGGCCGGATAACCGCAAGAAGACGCTACGCAGGTTGTCCTCCATATCCACGGTGCCCATTCGGCCTAAGCTGAGCTCCAGGCGCTGTCCAGCCTCCGGCTTTTCCAAGAGTCGCCCGTCCCTACCGATGCGCATGCCCACGTGCTTGCCAACCAGCTCTGTGACGTCGGGAGTGATCTCCCCCATGGGCGACTTGATCTGGACGAAAAGGGAATCGATGCAGAAATCGATAAGGGCTGACCCGTCTTTGTACACCTGCTGGGTCGTGACGGTGAGACGCAGGCGCGAGGTCGTCTCGCTCTGGAAGCTCTGCCCCATGGTCTCGATGGCTTGCTTAGAGCGGCTCTCAACGGCGTAGGTGAGGACCCTTCCCTTGTGCCAACGATAAGAGAGTTCGTTCCTCGTGGCGGCTGGTTTTTGGCCCGCACACCCACCCACCAGAAGCATTGCCGTCAGCGAGGCTACCAAGCCTCGACCGACACCCGATGGACACGGTATCCGCTTCATTTTGCTCCTCCTCGGATGGACGTTCGACGATGCGCCTCGGGTCCCCCATGCAACGCGCTCAACGCAGCATGAAGCTTGCGATGCCCAGATAGATCGCAGTCCCAACGATGTCGGCAAGGGTGGTTACGAGGGGTGTACTGGCTGTGGCCGGATCCTTCTTGAGCTTGGAGAAGATGAAGGGGAGCAGTACGCCGATCAAACTGCCGACGATCACGTTGATGATCATGGTCAGCACTACGACCAGGGCCACATGGGCGCTTCCGCCCCGAAAGATGCCCATGAAAGAGATTCCCAATCCCATCGTCAGCCCGAGAGCCCCGGCCACGAAAAGCTCTCTTCCGAGCAGGTAAATCCAGTCCCGCATCTCCACCGTACCGAGGGCCATGGCTCGAATGACGAGGGTTGCCGACTGCGAGCCGGCGTTCCCGGCGGTGTCGACCAGGACCGGCAGAAATGTCACCAGCACGACGTAGCGGGCGATGGTGCTCTCGAAGCCCTGAATGATGCCCCCGGTCACCATATCCATTACGAGGAGCAGGAAAAGCCAGGTGATCCGGCTTCGGTACAGCTTGGTGAGGGGAACTTCCTTGATCTTCGTGATGAAGTCGAGATCTACAGGCGGGGCTTCGATGGCGGACAGCTTTGTGAAATCCTCCGTCTGTTCCTCTTGGAGAACGTCTACCATGTCGTCGACCGTCACAATGCCGAGGAGCTTCCCCTTACTGTCGGTCACGGGAAGGCAGATGAGGTCGTATTTCTCCATCAGCCGCACGGCCTCTTCTTGGTCCGCTTCCGCCACGATGGACACCACGCTGTGGTCCATAATGGCTTCCACGCGCTCTTCGGGGTGGGCCAGAATGAAGCGCCGGATGGGTATGTCGTCCAGCAGGAAACCGTTATCGTCGACCACGTAGATGACGTCGATGGTCTCGGCGTCGCGCCCGTTCCGCCGGATGTGCTCAAGAGCCTGGCCGATGGTCCAGGAGGGCTTCACGGCGACGTAGTCAGGCGTGAGAAGTCTTCCGACGCTGTTCTCGGGAAAGGCGAGGAGCTCGAGGGCTTCTTTGCGATCTTCCGGGGTGAGGACTTGCAGGATGCGGTGGGCCAGCTCTTCCGGCAGCTCCTCGAGCAACTCCGTCCGGTCGTCCGGCTTGATCTCCGAGAGGAAGGCCTTGGCCTCCGCGTCCGACAGGCGTTCCAGAAGGGTCTGCTGGAGCCCGACGTCCAGCTTGGCGAAGGCCTCCGACTGAAGCTCCGGAGGCAAGAGGCGGAAAAGGGTCAGTGCGTCTTCCAGTTCAATCTCGGTCAGCAGGTCAGCGATATCGATCGGCTCCCAAGACGAGACGACATCCGTCAGAGTGTCCCAGTCCCGTTTGCGGATCGCTTCCTTGATCTCTGGCATCAGCAGCTTGACAACCGGGTTCCATTCCATGCCCTCTTCCTCAAACTGCGCTTGGAGGTGGACGCCTGACCCCTACACTTGCCCACAATTCCTGGAGTTGTCTTTGGCTGCCATTCCGCCAGTCCAACCGTTCTGACTCAGAACATGCCCTGGGAAAACCGTTGGCTTTTTCCCGGGCGCCAGCCCGCCTATCCGACCAGGTCCACGGGGCGCGGGGTACCGCGCCTTTCCTACGGGCCGCTCGCTGATTCGGCCTCGGGTCGCGCCTCCGAAGTCGCTTGGATCCTCGAAGGTGCAAATTCATGCCACGAGGGTCGTTGCCGGGAGATCGCGACGTTCCATACCGTCAGATACACGAGGCGTACGACCCGTTCCATTTTTTCGGGTATGGCTTTCTCGGGATCATCCGTAGGCTTGTGCAAATCTGGATGGTCCAGTGTGTTGAAAAACAGCACGGGTACCCTCTTCCGATAGAAAGGGTAATGATCCGATTGGCGGAAGTAGTTGTCGGCTGAGCGGGTGATTTCCATGTCCACGAACCGGTTGGCCTCCTCCACCATTGCGAAAAGCTCGGGACTTACTGAGGAACCCGCAACCCCAACCTGATTGGTATCGTTGCGGGAGATCATGTCCAGATTGATCATGGCGATGGTGCTGTCGATGGGCAAAAGCGGGTTCGCGGTATAGTAGCGAGATCCGAAGAAGCCTTTTTCCTCCCCGGCAAAGGCGATGAAAAGGATGGAGCGCAGCGGGGCATAGCCGTTCTGACCGAATGCTTCGGCAAGCTCGATAATCCCAGCGGTCCCGGAGGCGTTGTCGTCCGAACCATTGTAGATTACAGTGTCGTGGACGGTTCCAACGTGGTCGTAGTGGGCGCCAACTACGATTACCTGATTTCGCAATACCGGATCGGATCCAGGCAGATAGCCCACAACATTCTTAACCCAAGTGAGCTCCTGGCGAAGCCCCACTTCGATGTGTGCGGTCACCGGAAGGGGAAAGCTCAGCGGTTGTAACGTAGAGTCAATGGTACGCTGCACGTCGACGGGGTCCTTGCCGAGCATGTGGAAAAGGCTGTCCAGAACGGATCGCCCGATTTGCACCGCTACGAGTTGCTCCTCCGATTCTCGCAATTGCAAGGGGGCTATCTCGCCAGGAGTCCGACGCATGAGCGACGGCCAGAGGTTCGGAGGTTTGCGGGATACGTGATGCAGGGGATCATTGACCAGGATGAGCCCGATAGCGCCGTGGTCAATGGCATTAAGGACCTTCACCAGGGGGTTGCTGTGGTCTGTCGCCTGGCGTCCCTGAAAGACTTCGGTTGAGTCGCGCTCGCGAGGTTCGTGGGTGAAGACAAGAACGATCTTCCCCACTGCGTCCACACCTTGGTAATCGTCGTACCCATATTCGGGGGCTGTGATTCCGTAGCCCGCGAAGACCACCTGGCCCTCTACCACGCCGGACGAGGAAAGCGGCAACGGCACAAAGTCGTCCTTCAATCGACAGGACCACTCACCGACCGGTGTTCGGAAGCGCAGGGTATTGGGTTCACTCAGATAAGTCTTGCAGACCGCGAACCTCTGGTAGTAGCCCATAGAATCGTTAAGGGGGCGAAGACCTGCCCGCTGGAACTGAGCGGCGATGTAAGCGGCCGCTTTGTCCAGTTCCGGGCTTGGGGTGTCCCTTCCTCTCATGCTGTCGTGAGCCAGGACCTGGACGTGGTGCTGCAATTCCTTTGCGGTAATGCTTGCAAACCCCTTCTCCCAGGGAAACCCTTGGCTCCGGGCATCCGAGGCGATCCCGGTAAGAAGAGAGGCGACGGTGAGACCGCCCCACATGGCCCTTCGAACGACCCTGATTGGCAAGCCCCGCCAGCGCTGGGTTCTTCGATCCATGTCGAATGCTCCTTCGGTTTCGTGAGGCAATTTAGCAAATCGAAGCGAGATTGCCAGACGATTCTGGTGATCCTTACGGGAAATACGGAGAGAGGTTTCCCGTGTTGGCGATGGGTGAGGGACCCGTATCCGCCTGGGTGGGCGGAGGTCCTGGCCCGTTCAGTAGAAGGGTCCTTGACTCACTGCTGGTGAATGCGTATATTGGCGCAGGTCTTCGGGGCCAGGTGGAAGTCCTGACCGGTGGTGAAAGCCCACGAGTCCACTGCAGGCGGGGTGGACAGAGCCGGTGGAATTCCGGCGCCGACGGTGAAAGTCCGGAGGGGAGAAGACCGTAGCATGAGCCGCCTCTCCCATAGGAGCTGCACGGGCCCCGAGTACAAGGAGGGGCCTTTCGTTTATCTGGCGATCGGGAATCGGTGATGCCGGGACGAGAGGAGGATTTCCTCCGAAGAACGATGCAGCTAGCGAACAAGGGCAGGGGAAGGGTATCACCCAATCCTCTCGTCGGAGCCGTGGTAGTGCGCGATGGGCAGGTGGTGGGCGAAGGCTACCACGCTCAATACGGCGGTCCTCACGCGGAGGTGGTCGCCCTGGAGAGGGCTGGTGAACGCGCCCGCGGTGCGACCCTGTATGTCAATCTGGAGCCCTGTTGCCATTACGGAAAGACGCCCCCGTGCACGGACGCGATCATTCGCGCCGGGATCCGCAAGGTCGTCGTGGCTCTGGTGGACCCCAACC
Organism: candidate division KSB1 bacterium; assembly: GCA_034506315.1. Classification (GTDB taxonomy): domain Bacteria; phylum Zhuqueibacterota; class Zhuqueibacteria; order Oleimicrobiales; family Geothermoviventaceae; genus Zestofontihabitans. Next base: position 22,373 of record JAPDPT010000054.1, read on the forward strand.
CGCTGGTCAAGGGTCAGGGGATTGAGGCGTTGCGAAAGGCTGGGATCGAAGTCGAGCTCCGGGATCAGCTTGCCGCGGCGCAACGGCTCAACCGCGGCTACCTGAAATGGATACGAACCGGCCTTCCATATGTCACCGCTAAGGCCGCCATTACGCTGGACGGAAAGGTGGCTACGGTCGCGCGGGAATCGAAATGGATTACCTCGGAATCGGCTCGGCGGCGCGCGCACCGTCTGCGCGCCGAACACGACGCCGTACTGGTGGGCAGGGGCACACTGTTGGCCGACGATCCCGAGCTGACGGTGCGCTACGTTCGGGGACCCAACCCCTGGCGTGTCATCCTGGACGAAGATCTCGGAGCCAGCCAAGGGTGCCGGGCCGTAGAGCTCGGGCGGCGCGATGGCAAGACGATCCTCTTTGCCTCGCGTTCCAAAGTGGATGCCGCGAGCAGCCGACCCTTCCAAGCCGAGGGCATCCACGTCGAGCTCGTCGACTCCCGCGAGAACGGATTCCTCGATCTCAAGCAGGTTCTGGAGACATTGGGAAAAAGGGGCGTTACTTCCGTTCTCGTCGAGGGAGGGAGCAGCATTTTGACCTCCTTTCTCCGTGAGCAGCTCGTGGACGAACTCGTGCTGTTCCTTGCCCCGAAGCTGCTGGGCAGCGGCCTCAGTCTGGCGGGAGAGCTCGGCATTTCCAGGTTAGACCAGGCGTTGCAATTCTCGTTCAGCCGGATCGAACGCCTCGGCCCGGATTTATGCCTGTGGCTGGTTCCTGCGTGGGCGAAGGACTGATCGATGTTCACCGGTCTGATTCGGGAAGTAGGCACCGTTGCCAGCCTCAGATTCGAGGCCAAGGGCGCTGAATTGACCATCCAGTGCCGGACGATTCTGGACGGCCTGAGAGTAGGAGACAGCGTGGCCGTCGATGGCGCTTGCCTTACAGTGGCGCGCACGGCTCCGCAGGGTTTCGTGGCGGACGTGGTAGCAGAGACGTTGGAGCGGACCATCATCCGCCGCTACACCCCGGGGACTCCGGTCAATCTGGAGCCAGCCCTCCGTCTCGGAGAGCCTCTCGGCGGCCACATGGTCCTGGGGCACGTGGATGGCGTGGCCGAAATCCTTGAATTCGTACCCGAGGGTGAGGGCAGACGAATGTGGCTGCGAGCTCCAGCCCACCTTCGCCGGTACATTGCGGAGAAAGGATCGGTTGCCATTAACGGAGTGAGTCTGACCGTCGCTTCGGTCCGGGGCGGCGACTTCAGCGTGGCGCTCATCCCCTTCACTCTCCAGCAGACGAATCTGGGCCGCCTCGTGCCGGGAGCACAGGTGAACCTGGAAGTGGATGTGATCGCCCGTTACGTCGAGCGCCTGGTGCAGTTCCGCGCCGCCATGGGCAACGGGATCACCTGGGAGCGCTTGGAAGAACTGGGATTTGCCGCGAGCGGATCCCTTGGCTCTTGAAAAGAGCATGCTCGGACAAAGCTGTTTGGGAGATCCGGGCCATGCGGGGAACGGCGATGGACGGCTTTAACACAATCGAAGAAGCGATCGAGGACATTCGACAGGGTAAAATCGTAATTGTCGTCGACGACGAAGATCGCGAGAACGAAGGCGATTTCATTATGGCCGCAGAGAAGGTCACGCCCGAGGCCATCAACTTCATGGCCAAGTACGGGCGGGGCCTGATCTGTGTGGCGATGACGGCCGAGCGCCTCAAGGAACTGGATCTCCATCCCATGGTCACCGAGAACACGGCTCATCTGGGTACTCAGTTCACGGTGAGCGTGGACGCTCGGCACGGCACGACGACGGGGATTTCGGCTTTCGACCGGGCTACCACAATCCGCGCCCTTGTGGACCCACGAACGCGTCCAGAGGACCTGGCGCGACCTGGTCACGTTTTCCCGCTCCGCGCACGGGAGGGAGGAGTGCTCAATCGTGCCGGGCACACCGAGGCCGTGGTGGATCTTTGCCGTCTGGCTGGACTCTACCCGGCCGGCGTCTTGTGCGAGATCATGGACGAGGACGGCAGCATGGCCCGCGTCCCCCGGCTCATGGAGCTGGCCCACCAGTTCGGACTGAAGATCGTTACGGTGCGGGACCTGATCGAGTACCGGCGGCGCACCGAGAAGCTCGTTCGGTGCCTCGTCACCACGAACTTGCCTACCGCGTATGGCTCCTTCGTTCTGCACCTGTACGAAAGTGCCGTGGACGAGCACCACCACATCGCTCTGGTAAAGGGCGACGTGTCCACGCCTGAGCCGGTCCTGGTGCGGGTTCACAGCCAGTGCCTGACGGGCGACGTGTTCGGCTCCCTTCGTTGCGACTGCGGGGAACAATTGCACCGGGCCATGCAGATGATCGAACGAGAGGGGCGTGGTGTGCTCCTGTACATGCGGCAGGAGGGGCGAGGGATTGGGTTGGTCAATAAGCTCCTTGCCTACCGGCTGCAGGATAAGGGCAAGGACACCGTAGAGGCAAACGAGGCTTTGGGGTTCGCCGCGGACCTTCGCGACTACGGAATTGGCGCACAGATTCTGTGTGACCTCGGTGTGCGCAAGATCCGTCTGATGACGAATAATCCACGGAAAATCGTCGGCCTCCAGGGATACGGGCTTGAAGTCGTGGAGCGGGTACCGATTGAGGTGCCGCCCAACAAGATCAATCTTCGATACCTGGAAACCAAGCGCGACAAGTTAGGCCACCTTATCCTGGAAAACGGTATTCCGAGAGATCTGCTGCGCGAGATCGCCGGGACAGATGGCTCGTCCCCCGACGAGGCGACGCTTAACCGACTTGCCGAGGAGTTGCAGCGGGCAAGATAGGCCCCTTCCCAAACCGGAGGAAGAAATGGCGAAGGTTCTGGAAGGCTTCTTGGA
>JAPDPT010000055.1 GCA_034506315.1 candidate division KSB1 bacterium
GTTACCGCCCGTTTTCGTAGAAGCGAGCGCGACGGTAAAAGGCATGGAGACGCTGGAGGGGAGCGGAGGTTGGGCCTTTTCCCTATATCCTCCGACTGGTTACGACGAGGTAGTAAAAAGTGCTTGCGCAGTTCGAGGCGGGGGGCTATATTTACGGTTCGAAAATGCTTGTGGGTGCGGCAAAGGGTGCAAGGTGCCCCTATCGGGCACCTTCTCTCTTTGCCCCGAGCACGTGGGGTTTGAAAGAACAGCTTGGTGTTTGGTGGAGTTAGGAGCTGAAGGACGGTGATGAGTAGGCAGATGGACCAACTCGAGAGAGGAGGGGCTATGAAAGGCCTACGCGTGGTTGTGGCGCTGTTCATGGTTGCGCTGCTTGCCGGTGCGTGTGCGAAGGCACCGCAGCAGGCCATTGACGCTGCCAAGGCAGCGCTGGAAGAGGCGAAGGCAGCAGAGGCGAATCGCTACGCGCCGCAGGAATTTGCGGCCGCCAACGACACGTTGAACGCCGCGCTCGCCGAAGTGGAGAAGCAGAATGGCAAGTTCGCCCTGTTCCGCAGCTACAAGAAGGCTGCGCGGATGCTGGCCCAGGCCCAGACTCTGGCCAACGCCGCCAAGGACGCGGCAGTGGCGAACAAGGAGAAGGTGAAGAACGAGGCCACACAACTCCTGCAGTCCGCCGCTGAGGCCGTGGCCAATGTGGAGAAACTGCTGGCCAAGGCCCCTCGCGGCAAGGAAGGCAGGGAGGCCATCGCGGCCATCAAGGCTGACCTGGATGCTGTTAAGGCCAACCTGGACGCCGCTAACACCGCTTTCACCAATGGCGACTACCTGACGGCCCGCGACAAAGCCCAGGCGAGCCTCTCCAAGGCCAACTCCCTGGCCGAGGAACTGCAGGCCGCGATCAGCAAGAAGGCTGCCCTGACGCGAAGAGCCCAATAGCCGACTCTTAAGCGTGGCCGGCCGTTGACTCGCTGTGAAGCCCTGTCCGCTGAGGCTTTCCAAGCTGTTCTCCCTCGGGACAGGGCTCTTTTGTACCTGCTCGACAAAGCCTGGAGCTGGCAGAGTGACCTCACTGGCCGGGAAGCTGAGTAGCGGAAGATGAAACGTAAAGCAAGACGGTTTCCGTCAGGGAAGCGACGCAGGCGCGTTGGGATCTGGATCGCGGTGGGCCTGCTCATCTCGTCCGTCACTCTTTTCGCGGTCCTGCTGATCACGGCTCCGGACCCCCCCATCGAGGAGCTGCAGAGAGCCGCGAGGGCGGTTGCTCGCGCCAGGGACGCAGAAGCCGAGCGCTACGCTGCCACGTGGTACCAGCTGGCGCAGGAGAACCTGCAAAAAGCACAGAAGCTGATCGAGGAAGAGAACCGCCGGTTCTTCTTGAGCCGGTCCTATCAGGCGGCAGCCAGTGCGGCCCGCCTGGCTGCTATGGAGGCAGACTCGGCTCTGCGCATTACCTTGCGCACCAAGGAAGCCATGCGGGTTGACGCAACGGCCCTGTTGGATCGCGCCCGTCAGGCGGCGGGACGCTTCCGCGAGAAGGTCGGCGATCTCCCGGTGAACCACGACTACCGAAGGCAAATGGCCAATGCTGAGCTCTTGGTGGAAGAAGCGGCACGTGCCCTGGAGCGGGGAGACTATCTAACCGCTCTGCAGAAGGCGAAGAAAGCTGCGGGGGACGCGAGCACCGCCGCCGACCATGTGACCGCCGAGCTGCAAGCCTATTTCGCCCGCCAGCCGCAATGGGACCGCTGGGTCGCTGAAACGCTGAAAGAAGCCGCAAGCAAGAACAGCTACGCCATCCTGGTGGATAAGCTTGCCCATACCCTTTATCTGTACAAGGGGTCCCAGCGAGTCGCCTCGTACCCGGTCGACCTGGGAACGCACTGGCTCGGACAGAAGCAGATGCGCGGGGATAATGTGACTCCCGAGGGCCGATACTACGTGGTGAAGAAGAAGGAAGGAAAGCAGACCAAGTACTACCGGGCGCTGGTGATCAACTATCCGAACCAGGAGGACCTGGACCGAATCAATCAGGCGAAAAGACGAGGCGAATTGCACCCCCGAACGCCCGCCGGCGGGCTCATCGAGATCCACGGCGAAGGAGGAAAGGGGTGGGATTGGACCAACGGGTGCGTTGCGCTGTCCAATAAGGACATGGAGGCCCTCTATCGCCTTGTTCCGGTGGGAACACCGGTGACGATCGTGGGTTCTATATCGGAGTCGTTGCTCAAGTAGAACGAGGTACGACGAGCCAATGGAGGAGCTGGAAGCTTTACCTTCATTTAGCAAGACAGGAGAGCCCCAGGGCCCACTACCCCGGCAGAGGCCGTGGCGTGCCTTCCTTGGGGGCCTGGTGGTCGGTCTCCTGTCTCTAACCTTGCTGCTGGTTTTCGTGCGCCCGTTGCGGGTAAGGCTGTTCTCAGGCTGGAGCCGCACGGTTCTTCAGTCGGAGGCCAGGGAGAGGGCAGATCTTCAGAAAGAGGTGGCCCGCCTCAAGAAGCAGATCGAGCTGGTTTCAAGAAGGCTGGATCAGAAAACACCGAACGAGCCGTACATCGTCATTGATACCTCTGGGAACCGCATCTACGTCAGGCAGGGCAAGCAAACCCTCCGTGAGGCAATCTGCTCCACAGGAAGCTATATCAACCTCAAGACCCGGGACGGAATGGAATGGATTTTCTTCACTCCGCGAGGTCAATTCCGGGTCCTCGCCAAGAAGGTGGCCCCTGTGTGGGTAAAGCCGGATTGGGCTTTTGTGGAGGAAGGTCTGCCCATCCCGCCCAAGCATTCCCCGGAACGATATGAGTACGGGGTGCTTGGGGAATACGCGCTGGCCTTCGGCAATGGCTACCTGATCCACGGCACCCTCTACAAGCGCCTGATGGGCATGCCGGTTACCCATGGCTGCGTGCGTGTCGGGGACGAAGACCTGGAGTACATCTACAAGACCGTTCCTCTTGGAGCGAAGATTTATATCTATTAACGATGGCGGAGCAAGAGCATAAGAGCACGGGGCGTTCGTGGCCCTATTTCCTGGTGGGGATAGGTGCTCCTTTTGTGCTCCTCGCGCTGGCCCTTGCCGTCTCTGCCTTAAAGACGTCGGGATTTTCCCGGGCCCGTCGTTTGGTGGAGGCGAACGGCCAAGGACAAACGGCCGCGGAGTTGGCCAGCCAGCGGGATCGACTCGCGCTGGAGCTTGCCTACCTGCAAAACCGCCTGCAAATGTCCAATTCCGACTCGGTCTGCCTGTCGCTGGATTTGCAGGACTCTCTACTCTTTCTGGAGATCAAGGGAGTTCAGGTGCGGGCCTGCTCTCTCCAGGCGCTGGAAATCAATGGCAGCGTGCCCAACTGGAAAGAGTGGATTCGTACTCCATTCGTGCTGCAGGAAACGCAAAGCACCATCCGGAAGAAACCCATCCGTGTGGTCATTGCGCCTGCCGACACCATCGAGGCCATGGAACGCCGGGACGACGACATCCCGGTGGAAAAGGGCCTGGTCTATTACACGCTCGTCTTCGACCGCGGGCTGACCATCACCATTGCGGAAAAGAACCCGGAGGGAGTGGGCAACTGGACGCGCAAGCTCTACCACGAGAGTCTACGCGGCCTGCGCTTGCTCTGGCAGCAGGTGGGTAAGCGCCTACTGGGCAAACAGGAGTCGTCTTTGCACATCTATCTGGAACTCCCGGCAGCGGATGCCAAGGCCGTGTACCGTGCCATTCCGGTGCACGCGCAGCTTGCCCTTCGCCCCCCACGAACGGCGCGGTAACCTCATACCTTCGGATTCCCCCCGCGAGCTCCGCGCAACCCTTGCACTGGCGGGCGACGCCTTTCGAGCCAACGCTGACCTGCGTCTTCCTGTGCGTCGAACGAAGCGGGCTTCCGGGCTACGCCCCGGCCGCTGAGCGGCGCCTCCAATCCGCCTTCAAGGAGGAAGGAGGAAGAGGGACGAGGAGCAGGATCCGCACGGGCGACGCCGAGTTTCCGCTGTCAGGAAAAGCTGCCTGCAAAGCGCCCGCTTGCCGCTTATGAGGCGGCCGATCCAGTGCTTCCTCCCACAGAGCCTTCGCTGGCTTGCGCGACCCGGAAAATGGGCGGTGGCGCTCCCTAAGGTACCGTGACGTGCCGGAAAGCGGAAAGTGCCTCGATAAGCAAGGAGTGCTTGCGCAGCCAACGGATGGCTTCTCGGAAGTGAGGACAATGGGCTTCGACCAGTCTCCAAAAGCGCTGGGAGTGATCCATGTAGTGGGCGTGAGCGAGCTCGTGGACCACGACGTAGCGGTAAACGGGAGGAGGAGCCATGAGGAGCTTCCAATTCAGAGAAAGGGTTCCGGAGCGGGAGTAGCTGCCCCAGCGCGTACGCTGGCCCCGTATCTGAAGCCTCCCGATGGAGACACCGAGCCGGCTCGCCAGGTCCCTGCTCAAAGCCTCGAACTCGGCTCGCGCCTGGGTCCGGTACCAGGCGATCAGCGCGGGACGTGGATCCGTTCGCAGGGGTACTTCCAGGACCCCATCCCGCAAGGCGCAGCGACGCGTTTGGAGGCAGGGCTTCGTCAAGACCCATTGCCCACGGACCAGGGTACGCGGCATTCCATCCGGCGTGGTGAGCTCCTTGCGGACACGATCGAGTTCGAGGAGTCTCCGGTGGATCCAGTTGGCCTGGCTGCGGAGCACGGTTTCGATCTCGCGCAAGGGAATGCGCCTTCCCGCCACCACCACCAGACCCTTGTCCCCGTGCACGGTCAGCCGGACGTTGGCACGTTTGCCCCGCTTCAGCATGAAGCGCACGGCACGGTGGCCAATCACGGTGCAATACTCACGCATAGCCCCTCAACCCCGGGTGGAGCTTTGAACCGTCTTGGGTGCAATGTGGACCCCCGAACTGGCGGCGACGCGGAGCCAGTCCCGTAGAATCCAAGCGGGCGGGCCCTCTGTGTTTCGGTGGACCGCAGGGCTGGCCGTCATGGGGTGGCCTCCGGGAGGCGCGTGGCGATGACGATCGTTTCCACTCCGGCGGCCTTGGCTGCATCCATGGCGCGCACGACGAGTCCGTGGGGCACACTCTCGTCGGCCCGGAGCAGGAGCTTCTTCTCCGCCAGGGAGGGAAGGATCGACTGCAAGCGGGCTTCCAGGCTGTCCAGCGGTACCTCCTCGCCGGCCAGGAATATTCTTCGGTCGGGGGCGACCTCGACTACGAGTTCCTGCGCGAGCTGTTCCAGGCCGCCATGCTGGGCTTCGGGAAGGGCAAGGTTCAGGCCCGGCTGCTCCCGGAAGGTGGTGGAAATGGCGAAAAAGATCAGGAGCAGAAAGAGCACGTCGATAAGCGAGGTAATGTTGATCAACACGCGCCGCCGACGCCGGCTAAGGAGCTGCATCTCTCGCGTCTCCGCCCTGCAGAGCTTTCAGCCTTCGGAGGAGAATGACCGAGTACTTCTCGATGTCCAGGATCAGGCCTTCCGCTCGATGCGCAAACGCGTTGTAGGCCACCAGGGCCGGGATTCCGATGGAAAGGCCGGCTGCCGTCGTGATCAGGGCCTCACTGATTCCCGCCGAGAACGAGGAAGCTTGTCCCACCCCCTGGACCGAGATCACATTGAACACCTTGATGATGCCGAACACGGTTCCAAGCAGGCCCAGAAGCGGAGAGGCTCCAGCCACGGTCTCTAAGACCACCAGGCCTCGTTCCAGAAGGCGCCCTTCCTGCCGGCCCTGCTCCTCAATGATCTCCTCGATCTCTTCCTTGGGCAGATGCCGGTGCAGCAGAGTAAGGGCAACGATCCGCGACAGGGGACCGGGTCTCTCTTGGCAGAGCCTGGCCAATTCCTGCACCTCTGCCTCGCTGTGCAGGTTCTCGATCAGCTGGACGACCTCCGGGATGAGGACGGCTTTGCGCCGCAGGGTGATCAGTTTCTCCAGGAACACCGCAAGGCCGGCCACGGAGAAGATGGCTAGCGGGATCATGGTGATCCCGCCCTTAACCAGTTCCTTCCACATCGCGCTCATCGCTGCCCACTCAATCCGCTATCGATAGACGATGTACATGAACTTCCAGCGCAGCTCCAGATACGGCTCCGGGAAATCCCTCGGTAGGGGGCGGAAGGGGGAGGAGTTCTTCACGGCCAGCAGGCTACACTCCACGAGGGAAGGGTGGCAATCGTACTCTTCCACGGCCAAATCCTCCACCGTCCCGTCCGGCATAACCTTGAAACGGAGGATCACGTTCCCGCTAATGATACCCATCAGCGTGAAGGCCGGCGGCGGATAAAGGTTCTCCTCTAATCTTCGCTTCATGTAGAGAAGATAAGGCGCGTAATCCCAGGCGTAGGTGTTCAAGGAAAAGTCGCCGAGGAAGCGCGACCGTGACTCCTGCTGCCCCCCGCCCGCTTTGGGCTTGCCTGCGTCCATCGGAGTGCCCAGAGCATCGACGGAGAACTTGGGCCTGTGGAGGCCCTGGAAGGAGGAGAGCCGGGAATCCCGCTCGGGAGAAGCGACCTGGTCCTGGGTGGCTGGGCCAGGTTGACGATCGCCACCAGGCTGGGCCCCTGAACCGAGCTGGCCCGTTTCTGTTCCCACCTGTCCCCCGTCCCCGGTTAACGGAGACTTGAGGCGCGCGTAGGCCAAGCCCTCAGGCAGGTGATGGGGAGCGTCCGGGTTCTGCGCCCGGGCGTTCTTGTCGGAGACTGCTTGAGCCTCGGACGGAGGCTGCTCCGTTCGGGCACTGGCGGGGGTTTCTACCAGCCGGAAGGTAAGCAGCTTCTCTCTGGGTGGCGCCGTCCGGGTTACGCCCCCCGGGTGAGCCACGGTCAGGAGGCTGATCAAGGAGAGCGCTAAGAGATGAATGGCGATCGAGCACGCCAGGGCGGCCCACCGAAGGCGCCGCAGCGGATCCCCGGTGGGGGAAAGGAGAAATTGAATAGCCTGCGGAGATTCGGAGGGGGCCAGCATCACCGCTTTTCCGGGGGGTGGTTTTCTTTCGCAGAGGGGAGGGCCAGCTGAAGCAAGTCTTCGGCAATGAGGACCGTTCCCGCGTAGGCTCGACGGCAACGAGCTAGTACGTCGGCGGGACGGGCCGAGGGGTAGAAATGGCTGAGAAGCAACAGCTCCACTCCGGCCTGACGAGCGATCTCGCCGGCTTCCTCAGGGGTGAGGTGGGAAGGCATGGGTTCGTCGATCGCGGCGCACTCCAGAATGGCTACCTGCGCCCCCTGGCAAAGTCGGATCACCTCTTCGCAGGGCCCGGTATCGCCACTGTAGCTAATGGTGACGCCTTCCATCTCGAAGCGAAAACCCAAGGCTCCTCGGCTGTGCTGGACCCGCGCGGCTTCGATCCGACAGCCCGGAAGCGTGAGGGAACCGCTCTCCATCTCCAGCACCTCCAGAGCCACGCCGGGTCGTAATACCCAGCCCCCAAGAAGTTCGGCCAGCCCTGTTAGCAGGCTACGTAATCCAACGGGGCCCGCAAGCACAAGTTCCCGGCCACGCTGAAGGCCGGGCGTGTTCTTGAGGGCGAAAAGATAGGGTAAGAGATCTGCGAAATGATCCATGTGGAAGTGGCTGAGGAGGACCGCGTCGGCCTCTGCCCAAGGGATTCCCGACTCGGTGGCCCGACGTAGAGCTCCTGCCCCCAGATCGACAAAGAAGGACCCGCGCGGTCCACTCAAATGGTAGGCCGCGGCGGAGCGGCGAAAGTTCGGGACACAGCTGCCGGACCCCAGGACGGTGAGCCTCACCATTTGCGACGCTCCGCCGAGCTCAAGGGCTGAAGCTCCTGTCGAGGACCATCTCAGAGGAGGCTTTCCTCCATCCACCCGAGGCGGATCAGCTCGATCTGCTCCAGGTCAGCGCACCCGATACCGTGGCGGCTATCGGCCAGGACCACGTGCTTAGGCGTTGTGTCCAAGGGACGATCCTCGCCGAAGAACGCCAATCGCTTCAACTGGAGCAACCTCGCTCCGAGGGCGTCGACAGCCACGGGGTCGGTACTCACGAACAGGCCGCAATAGGGCCAGGTGTACTTACGGTCAAAATGATGGGGTCCGCGTCCGTAGAACAGGGGCGTAAGCGCCACCAGCACGTTCAGGCGCGTCCTTTCCCGGAGGCGATGGAGCTTCCAGATCGCGGCGAGGTCCGCGCACTCGTCTGGATGGTATTCGTACGGCCGAGGGACGAAGGGGATGTAGTTCTTCAGGCATCCTCCGATCCCTGCCCAGTAATGGGTCCGGAGCGGGCGGGCGTTGAAGAGGGCAGTGGCTTTCTCAAAGTGAGGATCCCCAAAAACTCCTCGATCGCGGATCGCGATCTTGTCCTGGGGCACCCCTGCCTCCCGAATGCGGCGCACGAGGGCCTGTTCCACTTCCGCAGGCGTGGGCAGAGGCGCCCAGACGTTCGTCTTGATGCCTACCGTGTCCTTTGGAGAGACCAGCACAGCCCAAGCTTCGGTTGCGCTGCCCTTGCCGGTCAAAGCCATCACGGCATCGTCCAGCATGTGCTGAATCACCTCGCCGCGGGGCTTGCCGTCTGCATCCACCGCCTCGCGATCGCGAACGAGGACGACTCGTGCGCGCTTGACTTTTGCTTCGTGCGTCTCCGATCGGCCCGCGAGGGCAAGGGAGGAACCGACCACCAGGAGGCTGGTCTGCTTCAGAAACTCGCGCCGGTCGACAGATCGCCTTGTCGACATCACCGGGTCACCTCCCCACAAAGCCTCTGTGCTTCCTCCAACCATCTCTGGCCGTAGTCCCGGGGAGAACATTCCAGCACGGCCAGCAGCAACTTGCCTCTTGCCTCGGCCGCAGCCCACCTTCGGCTGGGCAGCTCCACCCACCTACCTGCGTCCTCTACCCGAAGGTACTCCAGATAGAAGCGACGGAAAGCGTTCTGTGCCGCCTCCTCGGATGGAAAGCGAATCAGGATGGCAACGGCCAAGCTCTCCCCTTCCTGGTAGCGCGCCAAACATCCCTCGGTGTCGGGCCCGAGCCCAAGCAAATTCTCGCGGTGGAGGAAGTAGTAGTGATTGAGGCTCACGTGGTCATGGAAATAGCGAAGGCTGCGCGCTACTTGTCCGCCTTGAGGCAGGAGTTCGAGGAGGGCGGGCCTGCTTCCGGATTCGGGAATGCGCCGTTCTACGATTTTCGCCAGTTCCACGACCGCTGTGTCGGCCTCCGGCTGCGGTTCCTCGGCGTAGATGGACACGTAGTACAAGCCCTTCCAGAAACGAAGCCACCCGTCGGCGAACTCGGAATCCTGCCCGATGCCTACGCCCTCCCCTTGCCGGTCGTGCACGAAGACGCCAAAGGCGTTGGCCGAGCTGTCCATCCGGTAGATCTCGGCGACCAGGTCGCCCGTTTCCGCTCGGCTGTAGCGGCCCACCGTGAGTTCCTGAAATCCGAAGGAGAGGTAGAGCTCGGCTCCGCCGTCCATATAGTCGTAGAGAGAATCGCGAGTGTAGCGGTCCACGGAGCTGAGCCTCCATCCGCGCACAGCTTCTGGCAGGGAAGGCGTTTGCGCGTTCAACTGGGTCCAGCCGATGGTCATGAGCAAGAGCCTCAGCCCAACCGAGCACAGCCTTTGCACGTCGCCATCTCCGCGCCAAAACTCAGCTGTCGCAGACCCGCAGGCAGGAAACCAGAGGGGAGCAGTCGCCGTAGGAAAAGCAGCTTGGCACCGTGCGCCGCGCGCCGATGCGGTGCCCATCCCAGTCCTGTTTCGCACCCACCGGAAGAAGGAGGAGTTCCGTGCGAAGAGTCGTCGTCATTCTCAGTGCCTTGGCCGGATTGTGCCTGGTCGGTGTACCCGCCTTTGCCCAGGCGGAGGATCTCTGGGCCCGGGCCGTTTCCTTCGTCTCCGCGCAGCCTAAGGTCGCCCCGCAACAGGTTGTGAGTCGCTTCGAGCTCCTGAATTCCGAGGGCAAAACCGAGCACACGCGGGAAACGCACCTTCGCATCTCGTACGGCGACAGCGGCGATGCTCGCGTTGAACTTACGAAAGCGATCCAAGATGGTCAAGACGTTACGGAGAAGGCCCGGTCCCAGGAGGAGGCCCGCCATTCCTCCGCACGGAGCGAGCGACGGCAGGGCCAGATCGGCTTCGGGCCGCTTGAGCCCGAGGTCCAGGGCCGGGTCAAAGCTCATCCGCTTGGGCAGAAACGGAGTATCGACGGCCGGGTTTGCCTGGGCTACGGGTTCGAACAAGAAAGCGGAGAGGAGGGAAAGCGTCTGGGGGAGGTGTGGCTGGACGTGAATTCGGGGGCGCCCCTTGCGATCTCCTTCCGACCGGAGCCCCTGCCCAAGCACGTAAGCGAGCTGCAGACGACCGTCCGGTACGGTCCGGATGAGAACGGGCATTGGGTCGCCAAGGAAATGGAGGTAGAGGGGAAGGCCTCCTTCCTGCTGATCCGGAAGAGATTCCGCAGCGTCACCCAATTCGGTGCCTACGTCCAGGTTTCGCCGACGCAGCGGCAGTAGGAGCGACCTGGGCCCGGCGCTGCGCTTCGAGCGGGGAGGATACGGGCGGCGGGGCCTGAGGGGATTATCCTTGTTTTACCGGGGACCCGTTCGTATATTGGGCGGCAAAGAAAAGAGGCTACTTCGAAGAGGCGCGCAAGCGCGCAGGGAGGTTTGAAAGCAGATGCCAAGCGTGAGGATCAGAGAAGGCGAGGATTTTGAGAAGGCGCTTAAGCGGTTCCATCGTGCCTGCGAGCGGGCGGGACTGATGTCGGACATCCGCAAGCACCAGCGCTTCGAGAAGCCGAGCCAGAAGCGTAAGCGCAAGCTGGCGGCTGCCCGCCGTCGCCAGAGGAAGCTATTGGCCAGGCTTGAAGGGTACCGTCGCTGACCAGGGAGAAGCCCGATGGGGATCCAGGAGAAGCTGCTCCAGGACATGAAAGACGCCATGAAGTCCGGGGATCGGCTGCGGCTGGATACCATCCGCGTCCTGCGGGCGATGCTGAAGGACGCTCAAATCGCGAAGCAAGCCGAGCTGGAAGAGCCAGAAGTCATTCAGGTTCTTCAGTCCGCCGCAAAGAAGCGCCGGGAGGCGATCGAACTGTACCGGCAGGGGGGACGGCAGGACCTTGTCGAGAAGGAACAGCGCGAATTGGAGATCATCGAGTCGTACCTCCCGCAGATGATGTCTGCGGACGAGGTGGAGAGGTATCTCGACGGGGTGATTGCGCGCGTGGGGGCAGTTGGGTTGCGGGACCTGGGCAAGGTGATGGCGGAGGCCATGCGCGAGTTGCGAGGCCGTGCGGATGGCAAGCTGGTGCAGGAGATCGCGCGCCGCAAGTTGTCCTGAACGGTCCAGAGTGGTCTGGGCCCTGCCCGCGGGGGGCGACGCTCCGGCCGCTGCTTCCAGTGGCCCGCGCCCGGGCGCGGGTGAGGGAAGTGAGGGGGCGGCTCCGTGAATGCTCTCGACGGCGTTTTCCTCCTAATCCTCGCCATCTTTGCCGTGCGCGGATTGGTGCGTGGCTTTTTCCGCGAGACCTTTGGCCTTATCGGTCTAGTGCTCGGGGTGCTCCTTGCGATTCGTTGGCTGGATTCCGTCGCGGGGTTTCTGTCCCGATTCGTCTCGCTCGGCCCTTCGATCCTGGCCATTCTGGCCTTCGTGCTGGTGTTCGTCACGGTGGCTGTCGGGTTTCGGCTCTTGGCGGCCATTTTTCGCGGGCTTTTCCGAATGGGTTCGCTCGGATGGGTCGATCGTTCGGCCGGGGGCGTGGTGGGCCTTCTGAAAGGGGCGATCCTGGCAGGGGCGGTCGCCTTTGTGGTGTCCCTGGTGCCATTTCCAGCCAAACATTGGAGTCTGCGGGAAGGCTCCACGCTGTATCCAGCCTTCCGCAAGGTTCTGCCCGCCAGCTTCGACCTGGTACGACTTGTCTGGCCCGGCACGCAACGCTTCACCCAGGAGCTCGGCCAGACCTTTCGCGGAAAGTGGCCCGCCGGCCAGGTGGATTCTCTGTTGCGTAATTACGGTTGGTCAAAGGCCCGGGACGGCCGGAAGCACGAATGACGGGCTGGGAACGCAGTCTTGAGGCTTTAGAATTTCCGCGGATCGTCGAACGGCTGTGTTCGCACGCGCTCTCGGAGCCGGCGCGCGAGGAGCTCGCCCGCACGGCTCCCCTTCGCGACGGGCAGCAGATCCGTCGGGAGCAGGCTCTGGTGAGCGAGATGCGGCGCATCCTGGAATTCGACGACCCCTTCCCCCTTTCTCCCTTCCCTGACATCCGTCCCCATCTCCGCAAGGCCGGCATCGAGGACAGCGTCCTTTCCCCCCAGGAACTGGTGGAGGTGAGCACGGTCGCTGTGGCGGCCAGCGCCGTACAACGCTACTTCCGCGGGAAGAGCGACAAGTACCCCGAGCTCGCCCAGCTGGTGAGCGGCGTCTCCGGCTTTGCCTGGCTGCACAAGGAGATCAGCTACGCCATCGATCTCCACACCTACGAGGTGCTCGATCGGGCCAGCCCCGAGCTTGCCCGCCTCCGCAAGCAGATCCTGTCCACGGAGGAGGCGGCGCGTCGTCGCGTGGAAGCCATCCTGAGGGAGCTCGCCCAAAAAGGGTATCTCCAGGACGACGTGATCACCATCCGGGACGGCCGCCTGGTGCTCATGGTCAAAGAGGAGTTCCGCAGCAAGGTCCCGGGCTTGGTCCACGATCATTCGGCCAGTGGTCAGAGTTACTTCATTGAGCCCGTGGAGGCCTTCGAGCTGAACAACCGGGTGCGCGAACTCCGGGTTGAGGAACGCAAGGAGGTGGAGCGCATCCTCAGACGGCTAACGGCGATGTTGCGCGCCGAGCTGCCGGCCTTGTCCGAGAATTTCCGCGTGCTCGTCGAGGTGGACCGGATCCACGCCAAGGCCCGTTTCTCGCAGGAGATTGGCGCCAGCGAGCCGATTTTCAACGACTACGGTCGCTATCGCATTGTGGAAGGACGCCACCCGCTCCTCCTTCTGCGCTGGAAAGATCCCACCCGCGTGGTGCCTCTGTCCCTGGACCTCGGCGAGAACTTCGTCACCTTGGTGATCACGGGCCCGAATGCCGGCGGGAAGACGGTGGCCCTGAAGACGGTGGGGTTGATTGTGGTAATGGCTCACGCCGGGCTTCACGTACCGGCCGCTCCCGACACGGAGGTGGCCTTCACCGATGAGGTCTTCGCGGAGATCGGGGATCTCCAGTCGGTGGAAATGGACTTGTCGACGTTCAGTTCCCGCATTCAGCGCCTGAAGGAGATCGTCGAGGGGGCCACCGGCCGGAGCCTTGTGCTGGTGGACGAAATTGGCTCGGGCACCGATCCCGAGGAAGGCGCTGCCCTGGCCATGAGCGTCCTGGAGGAGCTTACGGCTCGCGGCGCACGCACCATCGTGACCACCCACCTGGGCGTGCTCAAAGCCTTCGCGCACCGTCATCCCGGAATGGAAAACGGCTCCATGGAATTCGACCCGGAGACCCTCAGTCCCACTTATCGTTTCCGGATCGGGATACCGGGCTCAAGCTACGCCTTCGAGATCGCGCGGCGTCTCGGACTCCCCGAAGGCCTTGTGCGGCGAGCAAGGGAGCGAGTCGGGCAAGAGAAACATCGCCTGGAGAGCCTGATTGCCGAGCTGGATCGGCGTCTGCAGGAGCTTTCGGATCGCACCCACCGCCTGGCCCAGAGAGAGGCCGAGCTGCAACAGCTCAAGGAGCAGTACGAGGAGAGTTTGCGTACCCTCAAGGAGCAGCAGAGAGAGATCCGAAAGAAGGCCCTCGAAGAAGCGGAGGAGCTTCTTAGGAACACCAACGCGCTGATTGAGCGCACGGTGCGGGAGATTCGGGAGCAGCAGGCGGCGCGCGAGGTGGTCCGAGAGGCCAGGAGGAGGCTGGAGGAGCAGAAGGAGGCCGTGGCGAAGCAACTTGCGTCCCTCCGTGCGGAGTCGCGGGAGCCGACCGTCCGGGCCGACGTCGAGCTCGAGCTCCGACCAGGGAGCCGCGTGATCTGGAGCAAGTTCGGAACGGAGGCTCTGGTCCTCGACGAGCCGGACTCGGAGGGGCGTGTTCTGGTTGAGGCGGGAAGCGTGAAGGTGCGCGTACCGTTGGAAGAGCTGGCCCCCGCGAGCCGGCCCTCCCGAGGTACCGGCGGCGGGACAAGCTACCGGGTGGACAGCCTCAGCGAGGTCCGGCCGGAGGTGGACTTGCGCGGGTTGTCGGTGGCCGATGCCCTGGCCGAAGTGGATCGGTTCCTCGACATGGCGGTCCTGGCAGGGCTCAGCACAGTCCGGATCGTGCACGGAAAGGGGACGGGGCGCCTTCGGACTGAGATCCAGCGCTTCCTGCGCGATGACCCGCGCGTGCGCAGCGCCCGCACAGGCCAATGGAACGAAGGCGATCTGGGAGTCACCGTGGTTGAACTGAAGGGTTGAGTGGCCAAACGATGGACAGCTGGCAGGCACCGGGTTCAGAGTGGGACGAGTACCTGCGCGTTGCTCTGGAAGCGGCGGAGGAGGGAGCCAGGGTACTGCGCGACTTCGCCGGGAAGATCGGAACGGGGCAGATCGACCGGAAGCGCGCTTTCGACTACGTCACCCAGGCAGACGTGCAGTCGGAAAACGCCATTATCGCCCGCATCTCGAGGAGCTTCCCAGACCACTCCATCTTCGCCGAGGAGTCCGAGAAGGGCGAGGGGACCTTCCGCTGGCTCATCGACCCCCTGGACGGCACGACCAATTTTGTGCACGGCTATCCGGTCTATGCCGTCTCGGTGGCCCTCGAGTACCGGGGCAAGGTGGTCGTCGGTGTAGTGCTGGATGTGCCGCGCGGCGACTGCTACTACGCTGTGCGCGGAGCAGGCGCCTACTGCAATGGCCGTCGCCTCACCGTCTCCGCTCTGGAAGAGCCAGGCTTAGGGATCCTGACGACAGGGTTCCCTTTTCGGGCCAAGGAGCACATTGACCACTACCTGGCTTCCTTTCGCAAACTTTTCTTGATCTTCTCGGACGTGCGCCGGGCGGGGGCGGTGGCCCTCGATCTCGCTCACCTGGCCAGCGGGCATTGCGAAGGCTTCTGGGAGATCGGACTGTCGCCCTGGGACATTGCGGCGGGTAGCCTGCTCGTCGAAGAGGCGGGGGGAAAGGTCACGGATTTCGGCGGCGGCGATCAGTACATATGGACGGGTAACATCGTGGCTTCGAACGGGCTGTTGCACCCGATCATCCTCGACGCGGTGCGAAGCGTCTTTGCCGGCATCATCGACAAGTAGACGGTTTGCTCTCAGCAGGAGGATGGGCAATGACGTTTGGTGCCCCGTGGGGCCGAGATGTGAAATGGATAACTTGGCTGGTGGTTGCCGTACTAACCGTCGTGGCGGTCGTCATGGTTGTGGTCGAAAGACAAGCGCTGGAGGAAAAGGAGGCGAAGATCGGCGCCTACGCCGGGGTCGGAGGGGTGCTCTTAGTTCTGCTTGTGGTTTCTGCGTTCGCGCCTCGCGGCTACCGGGTTACTGCTGGCTATGTGGAGGTCTTGCGGCCCATTGGGACCGTCCGGATCCCGCTGGTCGAGGTAACGGAGGTGCGGCGCATCGAAAAGAAGGAGCTCTCCGCTATGCGCCTGGCAGGAAGCGGGGGATTCTTCGGCTACTACGGCGCCTACCGAAACCGGGCTCTCGGCTCTTTCCGGATGTACGTCACGGATCTGTCGCGAGCGGTTCTTCTCCGCGGCAAGAAGTCGGTTGTGGTGAGCCCGGACCGGCCCGATGTCTTTGTGGAAGTGGTCCGATCGTACCAGAGTATCTCCACCGGTTAGATCAGCATAGAGGCAGGGATGACCAGGCCGCGCATTGTGGTTCACGGAGGGGCGTGGAACATACCGGATGAGGAAGTAGAGGCTCACGAGAGGGGTTGTCGGATCGCCGTAGAACGCGGGTGGCAGGTGCTTCTGGCTGGTGGATCGGCGGTCGACGCCGTCGAGGCCGCGGTCCGGGTGATGGAAGACGATCCTACCTTTGACGCCGGCGTCGGCGCTTTCCTCAACGCCGAGGGAGAGGTCGAGCTGGACGCGGCGATCATGGACGGTTCTACCTTAGCTGCCGGGGCTGTGGCGGCCCTCCGGCGGGTGCGGGCTCCGGTGTCGGTCGCACGCGCCGTGATGGAGCGCACCCAGCATGTGCTCCTGGTGGGGGAAGGGGCTGCCCTCTTTGCAGAGGCCCAGGGTTTTGAGCGCTGCCGGACGTCGGATCTCCTCGTCGGTCGCGAGCTTGAGAGGTGGAAGGCCATCCAGCAGCAGCGGGGTTTCGATGTCCGCACCGTTTTCTCTGGCCCTCGCCCGGTCCCAAGCGGGACGGTAGGGGCAGTCGCCTTAGACCTTCGGGGCAATCTGGCCGCTGCCACCTCGACCGGGGGCACCCCCAACAAGATGCCGGGGCGGGTGGGAGATTCGCCTTTAATCGGTGCCGGCACCTACGCCGACAACGCGACGGCAGCCATTTCCGCCACCGGATGGGGGGAGGGCTTTATTCGCCTGGTGGTGGCCAAGACCATTTGCGACCTCATCGAGTGCGGGCGCGAGCCTGACGAGGCCGTAGACGAGGTGATGCATCGCCTCGAGACGCGCGTGGGTGGAAGTGGCGGGGTGATTCTGCTCGATCGCAAGGGCAGAATGGTTGTGCGCTACAATACGCCCCGTATGGCCCGCGCCTGGGTCGACGAGAACGGGCAGGTTCACAGCGCGGTCTGAAACGCTGACCATCGGTGGCTCTGGAGCGTGGCGAGACAAGGGCGTGCAATCCGGATCCGGAAGGGGGGCCCGCACAGCACCGCGGGAAGGGCGCTAAGGGTTTCTCTTCACGGTACCGGTCGTTGTTGGGAAAGCTCGTGCGCGAGGCGGCGACGCAGGCGTTGGGCCCGGTCGAGGGCTTCGTCCAGTTCTTTTCGTGTGCCATCCCCCACGGGCACGATAAGCGCGTGGTCCAGACTCTCCAATGCGCCCACCAGATCGCCGGTCTTGCTGCGGCACTCCGCAATCCTCAAGTGGCAAAGCACCTCGTTGTACCCGCTTGATCCCTTCTCCTCACTCAAGCTGACGAGGATTTTCCTGTAGGTGGCCTCGGCTTCCTGCCAGCGTCCCAGTCGAAACAGGGCCTCCGCCGCGGGCCACAGGAAGAAACGGCTGTCGGGAAAGTGTTGCAGACCCACCTCGGCCCAGCGGAGTGCTTCGTGAGGCCTGCCGGCGTCGAGGAGGATCCAACTGAGGTTGCTCAGCGCCGTCCATCGGGTGAGATGTGTGCAAGGGAGGACGTCCAGAATCGTGCGGATCCCCTGTTCGCGTGGGTCATAGACGAAAGGGAGCCAGGAGACGTAACGGAGAGCCTTCCCCCGCCAGTAAACAAAACTCCCCACTCCTACAGCTGCGTCGCAATTAGAGGAGTCTAAGCGCAACGTCTCTTGGAAGTAGCCTCGTGCGCGGAGGCCGTGGCGGTAGGCGGCCAGGGGGCGGCCCTCGCGAAGGCTTGTGTAAGCAAGATATGCCTCAATGGTTCCCAGGCAGAAACTGGCATGGGCGGACGGACCTTGGGTCTGGATCCGCAGAGCGAGCGCCCGAGCGCTATCCAAGAGAGCCAGGAATTCGGCCTGCTGGGCGTAGTTTTCGAGGTCCTGCATTCTGGCGTGGAGACTTGCGGCGCGCAGAAGCACGGGGAGCGGATCCTGTGGGTCGAGATCGGCTGCCTTGACCAGCAGCGATTGGGCCAACGGATAGCGATGCTGCACGGTGGCTTCAATGGCGCGCAGAATCAGGCTGTCGAGGGTTGCGGGCGCGACCGGCGGCTTCCCGGGCTCGCCCAGGGCTTCCGTCGGTTCTCCGGAAACCTGGGTATTGGTGGCCGCGGGCAAGGCGGTCAACAACAGAACCAGCACGGGCGTAAGGAAGAGGCGAGCTCGGCTCATGGGAACTCCGGCCATCCGTCGACGGGGAAAAGCCGGTCGCCGGCATCTCCGAGGCCGGGCACAATGTAGCCTCGCTCGTCCAGGCCCTGGTCCAGGGAAATGAGGTAGATGTTCACGTCACCGGCTTCGGAGAGACGCTTCACCCCCTCGGGCGCGCCTACCAGGGAAAGGAAGGAGATGTTGCGGGCGCCCCTCTCGCGCAGGAGCTGAAGGCAGGCACAGGCCGTGCCGCCCGTAGCGAGCATCGGATCCAACACGAACACCGGTACGTCCTCAAGCCTCGCCGGCAGCCGCTGGTAGTACGTAACGGGGCGGAACGTGGCCTCGTCGCGGTGGATGCCAAGGAATCCGACCTGGGCCTGGGGGAAGATCTGCAGAAACGTCGAAAGCATCCCCAGGCCGGCACGCAGGATCACCACCCCTACCGGAAGCTTCGCCACGCTGAGGGCGTCGGCTTCGGCGACCGGTGTGCGGATCCGTTTGATCTTGTAGTCCAGATTGTGAGAGGCCTCGAGAATAAGATGGAAGGTGAGGTGATTGACGAGGGTGCGGACGTGACTGGGCGGCGTCGTGGCATCGCGGACCAAGTCAAGCAGACTGCGGGCAAGGTTATTCTCGGAGACGTAGACCCGCGCCATACCTGTCTCCCGTTGCCGAAATCCCTCTGAGCCCTCCACCAGCCCTTGAATCGACCAGCAGCCACGAAGAACGGGACCAAGTTACGTCCCTCCGCGGTGAGAAGCAAGCGCCGATGTCTCCGACCCGCTCGGGAGGTCGGCCTCCGCAGTATAGGAGGGGAGGCAAAGGGAAGCGATTGGTGCGGAGACCGGTAAGAAAAGTCGGAGTGCTGTCTCCCGGGGCGCGATCCCGTCGCAAAGGACCGTGCCCTCTTCCGAGATGGGAATGTGGGCCGGGGGTTCCCCTCGCGAAGCGGCGCCGTCCGTTGTCCCCTGAGGGGCGCCGTCGGGGCAGTTGTCTTGCAGATTATGGCTTTTCACACCGCCAGAAGAGCATCGGCGGCCGGCGGGGAGGACTGCATTTCTCGAAGGCCTGCTTTCGCGCCGGTTCCCCCTGCCGGAATCTGGGGAAGCCGGTGCTGACGCTCACAGGTACCGTGGGCGGGAAGATCAGCTCTGGTTACGGGCCGAGCCTCGTGCCCGGCCTCCGCTCCTGGGCGACTGCGGGATCGGCGTTGAGGCCGCCGGCGTCGCAGGTAGTACCCACCCGCGTGTCCAGGCCAATCGCACGGACAAGGCGAGCACGCTTGTCGGCGCAGTCCTCCGGAGAGCGGCTTTATCCCTTGGCTTTCCCGCTCGGGAGTAGCGCCTCGGGCGAAGCGGAGAGCGCGCGCGCTTCTCGGTCGTCGTCTTCGGACAAAGGCACCAGACGGCAGACTTGCAGTAGCTCCTGGGGCCGGTCGATCAGGAAATCCGGTGCGTGGAGGGCGAGCTCTTGGCGGGTACTGTAGCCCCAGGTCACGGCGCAGACGAGCATGCCGGCGGACCGGGCCGCAAGGATGTCGTTGTCGGTGTCTCCGACCATGAGCGCCCGCGAGGGGGAGATACCGAGGGCAGCGCTTGCCGCAAGGAGCATGTCGGGTGCTGGTTTGAGGCGAGGCGCATCTTCGGGACCGAGCACCACTCGAAAGAAGCGGGCGAGGTCCAGAGCCTCCAGGATCCGCATCGTGTACACCTTGGGCTTGTTGCTTGCTACCGCAAGAGGGACCCCGGCTGACTCCGTCAGCTGCTCGAGCGTTTCGCGAACACCGGGGAAAGGGCGGGTGGAGTCAAGGCAGTGCCGGTCGTAGAAGATCCGGAAGACGCCGATGAACTCGTTGTAGCGGTGACGCTGGTCTTCCGGGAGGACAATCCGGGCGAAGTTGTCCGGTCCGGGCCCTATGCTCCGTTTGGCTTCCTCCAAGCTTATGGTGCGCATGCCAAACTTCTGCAGGGTAAGATTGGCGCACTTGTGAACGTCGGGGGCGGTGTCCACAAGGGTGCCGTCAAGGTCGAAAATTACGGCCTGAAACATGGCATGCCGGTTTCTCCTGTCCCCGCCTCCAGCATTGGGGAGAGGGTCCGTATGGTCCGGTTCCTGCGCGTGTCTCATGGGTGGGATTACCTCCGCCGGCGGATCGCTTACGTGCGGTTGTGGAGGCTCAGAAAGCGCTGGAGCGAGCGGTCGTAGGTTCGCTCAACCTCCGGAGGGAAGAAACAAGCTGGGAGCTCGCCGTGCCTCTGATGGTACGCGAGGCACTGGCAGCAGTAACCTTTCCTCGAACATGGCTCATAGGTGCAGTTGCATCGCTTCCGATTGGCCTCGAAGTGCTTGCACTCCATTGCGATTCCCTCCCATGCGCTTGCGTGAGGTCGGATGACTGAGGCGGTGCAGCGCCTCTCCTAAGAGCCCCAAGCTGGCTTTTCGGTCGGAATACCCTCATACCTTAAAGCAGGATGCGTTCACGCCGAGGGCTGGGCTTTTGTTCCCACGAGGCGCGTGTTTTTGTGAGGGACCGCCACGGCCGGCGCGGTCGACCTAAACGGCGACCCAGCCGGGAAGCCGAAGGCCGCGCAGCACCTCCAGCTCCCGAAGGATCCCAAACGGATGGGCCGACGGTGCCGGTTTCGGGCCGTCTTGCTCCCAGTCCACGGGGAGGGCGGAGAATTCGCTTGTTTGGGGTGGGGGAAGTGCTAAATTTTATGTGGAACGGAGAGGTGCCGGAGCGGTTGATCGGGGCGGCCTCGAAAGCCGTTGACCCGCTTGTCGGGTCCGTGGGTTCGAATCCCACCCTCTCCGCAGATGCCGCCTCCAAGGGCGGCGTTTCTGTTTCCACCCAGGTTTGAGACATTCCTGATGGTGACGGGTTCAGACCATCCGGTGCCCTCTGTGGACCGGGATGAGGGCGAAGTAGGCCCAGCGCAAGACAGGGCGAGCGGCCAGTCCGACGACCTCCGCGACCTCGAGATCCGCCCTTTTGCCGATTACAGCGAGTTTCGCTCTTGGGTCGACCATCTTGTTTCCCTATACGTCCGCGCCTACGAGGGGATGGAGCAGTACGCTTACCGCGGAAGGCGGCGGATCTACAAGTACATCTACTGGCTGTACCGGGGGGATCCGGAGCTTTTTCTGGTGGCGTGGTCTCGGGAGTCCCGGCCGGTTGGCTTCATCTCGGCGCATCGTCACTGGGTCGATCCCGATTTGGGGGAAGTGGGCAACATTCACGAGATGAACGTAGACCCTCAATTCCAGGGTAGGGGCGTGGGGCGAAGGCTGTTCCGCACCGTGCTCGAGAAGCTCTGCCGCGAGCATTCCCGGGTGATGCTGTGGGTGGGGGCGGGAAACCAGCGCGCGAAACAGATGTACGAGCGTCTTGGCTTCCGGGAGGTTGTGCGATACGACGAGTGGATCAAGATGGCGAGGGACTGCTCGCCCGTGTCCGAGAACTCGTAGCCATTGTGTCCACGGCGGGCAGGGAGGCTGCAATCCAGACACACCTGGAGGCCGTACTCCGGTCCCTGGGGTTTGAGGTTGCCAGACAGCCCCTGGCCTCTGAGAGGTGGAACCTGTACGCCAGAAGAGGGGGGAGCCGTTTCCTGGTTGCGACCCATGTGGACACGGTCCCCCGTTGGGGGCAGAAGGAGGGCTTCCGGGTGCGCAAGCGCGGCGACCGGCTCTACGGTCGGGGTGTCCTCGACGCGAAGGGACAGATCGCAGCGTTCTTGGAGGCGTCTTCGAAGGATCGGTCGCTTCCGGCCTGCGCGGCATTCTTCGTGGACGAAGAGAGGTTGGGCTCCGGTTCGGAGATCTTCAACTGGCCTTGGCCGGACAGCTTCGAGGGGGCCGTGGTTCTGGAGCCCACGGGGCTGGCCATCGCCACTGCGCAGGCTGGTTCTCTGGAAGTGGAAGTGCGGCTGAGGGGTATGAGATGGCACGGTGCCACCTTCCGCGAAAGCGATAACGCTATTCTGCGGGCGGTAGAACTGATTGCGCGTATCCGGTCCCTCCCACTCTGGGGGAGCTCGGACCCCCGGTTCGGCAGGCTCGGGATCAACGTCGGCTTGATTCGCGCTGGGCTGGATGTGCAGATCATCCCGGACCATTGCACCTTTCGAGTTGACCTTCCTGTCCTCCCGGATTATGGGCTGGACCGCGTGCGCGATGCCGTCCTCAAGTTGCTCGAGGAAGCGGGGGCATCGTACGTCGTACACCACCACGAGCCCCCTTTCGAGACCGATCCTAACGCCGCGGTGGTGCAGGCCCTGCTGAGGGCCCACACGAAGGTGACGGGGGTCGCCCCCCGACTGACCGGCTTCACCGCCTGGACCGATGCGGCGAATCTTGTCCGAGCCGGGCTTCCCTGCGTGATCTACGGCGCTGGAGATCTGGCCCTGGCTCATACCCCTGAAGAATCGGTCGCCCTCGGCGAACTACAGGCTCTTGAGGAAGTCCTTTGCGAGTTCCTCCGGACCTCTACCAGGCCGAAGCGAGAGGCGGAAGAGGGCGCCGTTCCTTAGCTGAGGCAGACACCGAGAGCCTCCGTCCCTTGCCCCGAACCTCGGGGATGGAGCTTGCACAGGGATTGTCCCTGCGTGGGCCGGAACCGACGAGCCCGGCTCGGGAGCAGCGGTCCTGGCTCCGAATTCTCGCACTGCAGGCCGCAGGTGGGGGAAGGGCTCACCGCCTAATCCAGCCCCATTCCCGTACGCAGGGAGCGGAATGGCCCGAGCCTGATAGGGCAGCGGGCTTTTGCGTTGCTTTTTACGGGCACAGGGAGTATATTGGACGTTCGCATGAGCCAGCCTAAGGTAAATATTGCACGCAACGTAGAGCAGGTCCGCCAGAGAATCGCGGCGGCGTGCGCGCGCAGCGGAAGGAAGCCCGAGGAAGTCACCATCGTCGCGGTGAGCAAGACTTTTCCTCCGGAAGCCATCGAAGAGGTGGTGCGCGCCGGAATCCCGGACATCGGAGAGAATCGCGTTCAAGAGGCGTACGCGAAATTCCAGACGCTCGGACGGTGCGCAACGTGGCATCTGGTAGGCCATCTCCAGACCAACAAGGTCAAGCGCGCCCTCGAGATCTTCGATTGGATCCACTCCGTCGACTCACTGCGCCTCGCACAGGAGATCAGCAGGAGAGCGGCGCAATCCGGGCGCGACGAGGTGAACGTGCTCCTCGAAGTGAATACCTCGGGGGAAGCGTCGAAGTATGGGGTGAAGCCGGAAGAGGTACTTAGCTTGGCAAAAGAGGTAGTGCGTCTCCCGCGCCTCAGGCTGCAAGGTCTCATGACGCTGGCCCCCGTAGTGGAGGATCCTGAAGACGCGCGGCCGTACTTCGCAACCCTGCGCCAGTTGCGGGACGAGCTGATCCGGGCGGGCATCGTCGATCATCTCCCCCATCTGTCAATGGGCATGACCGACGACTTTGAAGTCGCTGTGGAAGAGGGGGCCACCATGGTCCGCATCGGTAGGGCCATTTTCGGAGAAAGGGATGCGGCCCCCTGACCGCGCGGCTGCGCTCCGAAGCGAGGCGAGAAGCTGGTCTCGCGCGGAATCGCCTGTGAGCCAGGGAAGCCTCCGAGGGAGGAGGCCGGAAAGGTGAGCGAGGGTAGTGAAATCGGAGCGGCGGAGGTGTATGGTGCGCCTTACCCCGCTGGACATTAAGAAGCAGGAATTCCGTCGCACGTTTCGCGGGTACGACCCCGCGGAGGTGGACGCGTTCCTGGAGATGGTAGCCGACGAGTACGAGGAGCTGGTTCGGGAAAAGAACGACCTGGCCGATGAGGTCCTCAAGCTGCGGACTCAGCTTCGCGATTACCAGGAAGTCGAGCGGAGCCTCAAAGAGACTCTGCTGGCCGCGCAGCAGACGATGGCCGAATCGCGGGAGAGCAGCCGCCGGGAAGCCGAGCTTATCATCCGGGAGGCCCAGGTAAAAGCGGAGGAGATCCTCGAGGGAGCGCGGAAACAGCTGGCTGAGCTGAGGAACGAAATCCTGACGCTCCGTTCGCAGAAGGAATCCCTTGCTCGCCGCCTCCGTCACCTGCTGGAGTCGCAACTGGAGCTTCTTGGGCTTCTCGAGGTGGAGGACATCAGGCCCGAAGGCCGACAGGTTCCCTCGCCGGCAAGCGGCAGCAATCCGCAAGGCGGATCGCGGTTTCTCCTTGCCTCCGAAGGCGAGGCAACCGAAGCAGAGCCGCCCCAGGAAAGACCTGCGCCCCCTGCCGATGAGCGCTCGAAGGAAGGTGGGGAGTCCGTCATCTTCTAACGTACCGGAGGCATGGCGAATGGCCACGAAGCGGGCGACCGTCCTGGTTCTGGTTGTGACCTTAGCCGCAGGCTGTGTCAAGAGGATTCCCCTGCCCTATGAGCAAGTGCAGGAGGGCAGTCGTGTATGGGTGAGGACAACCCAGAATCGGGTGCAGGCGGGGGATGTGACCGACCGCAGGCCCGATCGCTTCGTCCTGCGGTCTTTCGAAGGTAAGCTCGATACGCTGCTGGTGGCCGATGTCATCTCCATTCACGCTCGGCCTCAGGCCCTCGACGAAGCTGGGCGCCTGATCACCGAGCGGGAGATCGATTCGTTAAGAAGCCACCGCAACTTGCTCGTCTACTCAATCGGCGGGACGGCCCTCAGCTTAGGGACGAGCTTCTACCTGGGTAGCTTCCTGCGAAGACACGTGAGCAGCGGTCAGGATCTGGCCCAGTGGGGAGTCACCGGGCTTGGTTCGGCCATCGGGCTGGCGCTTTTCGCCCAGGCTGGGAACCGCCGGGACCGCTCCCAGGCAATCGAAGCGATCCGGGAACTGCGGAAGGAGCAGGCCGCCAAGGAGTTGGAGCGACAGAAGACCCGCCAGCAAGAGCTCGAGGAGGAGCTCCAACGCCTCCGGGAGCTCCAGCGGGAACAGGAAGAGGAACTGGAACGCCTGAAGAAGGCTCTCGAGAGGGAAAGGAAAGAAGGCCCCGATCCGGCTCGATAAGTGCCCGATGCGCTGGCCGCCATCCCCCCAGGAGCAGCAAGAAAGGGGGCGCGGAGGGCAAGTTACTTCCGTCTGATCGTCAGAGGCCAAGAGGTTGAGGTTCATGTACAAAGAGCTTTCCCCGAAACTTCGGTTCCCTGATTTGGAGAAGGAGATCCTCAGGTTCTGGGAGGAAAACCGCATCTTCGAGCGGAGTGTGGAGGAGAGAGATCCCTCCCGTCGCTTCGTCTTCTTCGAAGGGCCGCCGACGGCCAACGGGCGGCCGGGTATCCACCACGTGCTCTCCCGAACGATGAAAGACTTCGTGTGCCGGCTGAAGACCATGCAGGGCTACCGTGTGGAGCGCAAGG
>JAPDPT010000056.1 GCA_034506315.1 candidate division KSB1 bacterium
CCAAGATGTACGTGGGCACCCTGGTGAGCCTGTCTCTGGTGCGAGAGCTTGGGCCTGTCCTGACAGCGCTCGTGGTTGCCGGAAGGGTGGGTGCGGGTATCGCGGCCGAGATCGGCTCCATGGCCGTCACGGAGCAGATCGACGCCATGCGCGCCCTGGCGACCGATCCGGTCAAGAAGCTGGTGACCACCCGCCTGGTGGCTGCCACGCTGATGCTGCCCATCCTCACGATTATGGCTGACCTGTTCGGAATCGTGGGCGGGTGGTTCATCGCGATCACCAGTCTGGGGATCCCGGGCTCGTTCTACCGCAGGACAACGCTTTACTACCTGACCTTCGATGATCTGTTCATCGGCTTGGTGAAACCCGTGGTCTTCGGGGCCGTTATTGCACTGGTGGCCTGCTACATCGGCCTGAACACCACCGGCGGGACGCGGGGTGTGGGCCGGTCGACAACCATGAGCGTGGTCACCAGTTCGATCCTGATCTTTCTGCTGGACTTCATCATCACCAAGCTTGTCCTGACGGTGATGTGACGTGATCCGGCTGGAGGGAATTTGGAAGCGCTTTGGCAGTCACGAGGTGCTGCGGGGTCTGGATCTGGAGGTACGTGGCGGTGAGACTCTGGTGCTGCTGGGGCGGAGCGGCTGCGGTAAGAGCGTCACCCTTCGCATTATCTTGGGTCTGCTTCGTCCCGACGCGGGCCGGGTTTGGATCGACGGGACCGACGTGACCGACTTTGACGAGCGCCGCTGGGTTGAAGTCCGTAAGCGAATGGGGATGGTGTTCCAGGCCTCGGCCCTTTTCGACTCCCTCACCGTGAGGGACAACGTGGCCTATTTCCTCGAGGAGCACACGGATCTCACCGAGGAGGAGATCGATCGCATCGTGGCGGAGAGGCTGGAATTCGTGGGACTTGCGGGCGCGGAGCACCTGATGCCGGCCCAGCTCAGCGGCGGGATGCGCAAGAGGGTGGCGCTGGCCCGGGCTATGGCTGCAAACCCGGAGATCCTCCTCTACGACGAGCCAACCACGGGGCTTGACCCGATCACAGCGCGAACGATCAATCAATTGATCCGGAAGACACAGGAAGAATTCCGCGTCACCTCGATCGTGGTCACCCACGAGCTTGAGTCCGCCTTCGCCGTTGCCGATCGCGTGGCGGTGATGGACGGCGGCCGGATCCTCTTTGTGGGGACCGTGGAGGAAGTGAAGGCCTGTAGCGATCCCTTTGTACAGGACTTCTTGATGGGACCATCATGGCAAGGAGAAGGGAGGCATACGAGGTAAGGGTCGGCTTCCTGATTTTTGTGGCCCTTGCCGTGCTTGTCGCCACCGTCGTGTACGTGGGCGAGCAGCAGGGTTTTATGCGGGCCCGCTTTCACCTCCGTACCCTGATGTCACGGGTGAACGGACTCCAAGAGGGTGCACCCGTGCGACTGGCAGGCGTGGACGTCGGGACGGTGACGGGCGTAGAGTTCTCCCCCGACCTGGACAACCCCAAGATCGTGGTCACCATGGAGGTGAACCGCGCGGTCAAGAAGTATATCCGGCGCGATAGCCGAGCCCACATCGGCACCCTGGGCCTTCTGGGCGACAAGTTCGTGGGCATCACCATGGGGTCGCCGGATCAGCCGGAGGTGCAGGACTGGGATTACATCGAGAGTTCCGACCCCATGGACGTGGAAAAACTCCTTGATGAAGGGGTGGAGGTATTCAATGTCCTCCGCCAGAGCGCGGGCAAGTTTCGGGACGTAACGGAGACTGCCTACCGCATTGCGTACAAGATCGACACGGGCCAGGGGACGCTGGGGCTGCTGGTCAATGATCCGGAACTGTACTTTGACCTGCGTCGCCTGCTGGTTTTGGTGGAGCGAATGAGCCGAGAGATCGAATCGGGGGAGGGAACCCTGGCACTGCTCTTCCGGGATCCATCGCTGTACAACAGCCTGACGGGATTACTGGCCTCTGCGCAGCAATTGAGCGACTCCATTCGGACGGGCAAGGGCACGGTCGGCCAGCTGGTCAGCGACAGGAGCCTTTACCACAGAGCCGATAGTCTGGTGGCCGAGCTGTCCCTCCTAACCCGCAAGCTCAATGACGAGCGGGGTTCTCTGGCCCGGCTCAGCCGCGACGACTCGCTGTACGAGGCCCTCGTCCGCACCCTGGCGGGCTTGGACAGCCTGGTGCAGGACGTCCGGCGCAATCCCAAGAGGTACATTCGGTTCAGTGTTTTCTGAGAGTGGAGCCTTTTTAGGAGAAGGGCAACGGCGCAATGCAACGAGCACGGCATTCGAAACAAGGGTCTAACCCAGGCCCGAATCGCCGCGTTACATTTTCGATTTGGTACCTGCTTCTGGCCATCTTTCTGGTCTACCTGGTGGAAAGCTTGTTCATGCGACCCCAGGTGGACAAGATCCCCTACAGCCGCTTCAAGGAGATGTTGCGCCGCGGGCTGATCGTCAACTGCGCGGTCAGCCCGCAGAACATCAGCGGACTCTATCTGCGCGATGACCCGGGTGTCCTTTCCGGGGTCCAGTTCGACACGGTACGGGTGGTCAGGGCCACTCTTCTGGATAGTGTGAAGATCTTGCGGGCGAGGCTGGATTCGGCCACCGTAAGCGCCCTGATCCGGCAGGATAAGGTACGCCGCTTCAGCACGGTGCGCGTTGAGGACCCGGATCTGGTATGGCAGCTCGAGGCGGCAGGCATCCAGTACACGGGCAAGAGTGACGGGGGATGGTTCCGGAGCCTCTTCCTCGGCGGCATTCTGCCCTTGCTCTTCCTCTTCGTCCTCTGGGGATTCATCTTCCGGCGCATGGGTCCGAGCGGTGGACTGATGTCCATCGGGAAGAGCCGCGCCAAAGTGTACGTCGAAGGGAACACGAGGGTGACGTTTAAGGACGTGGCAGGTATCGACGAGGCCGTAGAGGAGGTCAAGGAGATCGTCGAGTTCCTGAAGAATCCTCAGAAGTTCAAGGAGCTCGGAGGGCGCATTCCCAAAGGGGTGCTTCTGGTGGGACCGCCGGGGACCGGCAAGACCTTGTTGGCGCGCGCGGTGGCAGGAGAAGCGGGCGTGCCGTTCTTCAGCCTCACCGGTTCGGACTTTGTGGAGATGTTTGTAGGCGTGGGCGCGGCCCGCGTCCGCGACCTCTTCCAGCAAGCCGCGCAGAAGGCCCCGTGTATCATCTTCATCGACGAGCTCGATGCCCTGGGCAAAGCGCGCGCGCTCACCCCTCTGCCGGGCGGCCATGACGAGCGAGAACAGACCCTGAACCAGCTCCTTGCCGAGATGGACGGCTTCGACCCGAACATCGGCATCATTGTGATGGCCGCAACCAACCGACCGGAGATCCTCGACCTTGCCCTCCTCCGGCCTGGGCGCTTCGATCGGCAGATTGTGGTGGATCGACCCGATCTGAAGGGCCGGGAAGCGATCCTACGGGTCCACGCGCGCAACGTAAAGCTTGCCCCTAACGTCGACCTGCGGGTCGTCGCCGCTCGTACCCCGGGCTTCGTCGGCGCCGACCTGGCCAATGTGGTCAACGAGGCGGCGTTGCTGGCGGCCCGCAAGGGCAAGAAACAGGTCGAAATGGAAGACTTCGAAGAGGCGATCGACCGTGTGATCGCCGGTCTGGAACGAAAAAGCCGTGTGATGAACCCGCGGGAGAAGGAGCGCGTAGCCTACCACGAAGCCGGCCACGCCGTGGTCGCCTGCTCCCTGCAGGGTGTCGATCCCGTCCACCGCGTTTCGATCATCCCCCGAGGGGTAGCGGCCCTCGGTTATACGCTGCAGCTTCCCACCGAAGATCGCTACCTGATGACGCGCGGGGAACTGGAAAACCGGCTCAAGGTCTTCCTCGGGGGTCGCGTGGCTGAGGAGATCATCTTCGGGGAGGTCTCCACAGGCGCCCAGAATGACCTGGAGCGCGCCACCCAGATCGCGCGCTCGATGGTCGCCGAGTACGGCATGAGCGAACGGGTCGGGCCCGTCAGCTACGGAGATAGCCGTCGGGGGCTCTTTCTCGGAGCGGAGATGCCGGTGACGCGCCCGTACAGCGAGCAGGTGGCTGCCGAGATCGATGCCGAGGTGCGCCGGATCATCGACGACGCCTACAGCGAAGTGCGTCAACTCCTGCTCGAAAAACGGGAGAAACTTGAGAACCTGGCCCGTCGGCTGCTTCAGAAAGAGGTGGTGGAGCGAGAGGAGCTGGCGGAAATTCTGGGCCCGGACGGCACAGGGTGCAGTTTGGCGGAAACGTCGGCCCAGGAGAACTCCTCCGACCGCGAGCCGGCGCCGAAGGGGGAAGGAGTCCATCCACAAGGGACACCCACATCGGACCAAACCTGAAGCCTTGCTGGAGGCCTGAGGGTTCCGCCCGCGAGGGAACGTAAGGGGGCGGCCCCGGGGTGCCCTGCGAGCGATTCCCGAGAAGCACAACCCAACCCCCGGTGCGCAAATCGTTGCAGCGCAAGCCTGTTCGTTCGCACGGCCAGTGCGCGCGGACCGGCCGTCGGAAAGGGGGAGGGGTGCGCGGGAATCGGCCAGCTGGCTGAAACAAGTCCACAAGCTTCTACGACGCGGGGGTCCCGGCAATGCGGCTCCCTTTTCGGTCCACTTCCTCGCGCCTCCGCCTGGCACCAGAGAGCCACTCGTGTGGCACGCCGCTTGTAGAGTGCTATAACAAGTGACGTAAAGGAGCACGCAAACCGGTCGATAAGAAGACAGGGTCATTCGGGAGGGCTGGATGCCCGGGTGGAATGCACAAGCCATTCGCAAGATCCGGCACAAGTTGGGGGTGAGTCAGGAGGACCTTGCCAGGGCCATTGGGGTTAGCTTCGCTACGGTGAATCGCTGGGAAAATGGCAAGGCCCGGCCCAGTCGTGCAGCCCAACGGCTACTGGACGAGTTCGCGCGGAAGATGCGTCTGGACCTGCCCCCTGGGGACGAACCCGCCCAAGGCCTTCCTCCACGCCAGGTGCGTGTCCTCATCGTGGACGACGACGAGATGGTTGTACAAGCGTTGCGGCGAACCCTCCTTCGCCACTCGGAGCTTTTCGCCGTGGAGACGGCCGCGGACGGTTACGAGGCCGGGGTGAAAACCGGGACCTTCCGGCCGGACGTGGTTGTCCTGGACATCTACCTGCCCGGCATGAATGGCTTTGAGGTCTGCCGCTACCTGAAATCAGCGCCCGAAACCGCGGGGATCAAGGTGATCGCGATTACCGGATACGGCACCGAAAGCACCCTGCAGGAGATCCGGGAGGCCGGTGCGGATGCCGTTCTGACCAAACCTCTGGAGACGGCGGACTTCTTGGGGGTCCTTCGCACGGTCCTCGGAGATCGATTGGAACCGGTGTCCGCCTGATCCAATGCCGACCTGTTTGAGACATGCTACGATGAATCGAGGGGAAGGGCTGTGAGGCCGAGCGTGCACCAAGGTGGGGCGAGCATCCTGTTGCTCGTCAGCGATCCATACCTTGCGCAGCAACTGCGCCCGGAGCTGGAACGGCGAGGGATGGACGTCCGCGTCGCCTCCGGCAGAGAAGAGGCCTTGACGCAGCTGAAGAGCGAGACCTTCGATCTGATCCTCTGGGACCCCGCGGTAGTGGACCCCAGGGTTTGGATCGCTGCGAGTGCCCCGCGGCGAGGCGGGTCGGATACGGCCGTGCTTATCCTGGGCGAGTCCGAAGGGACCGACCTGGCCCGGGAGCCCGGCCGGTTTGCAGCTCTGGACTTTGTCTCGCCAGACATCGGGGTCTCGGCTCTGCTTATCCGCATCGAGAAGGCTCTTCGGCAAGCCCGGACTCTGAGCGAGCTCAGGGCCCGAAGCGCGAGTCTGGAACTGCTTAGCGGTCTGGCACACGAGCTCAGCCGATGCGCGCGGGCGGAGGAAGTGCTGGCAACGGGACTATCGTGGCTGGAGAATGCCGTGCCGAATGCGGCGATCGCCCTCTTCCTTCACGAGGACAAAGACCATGGCCTCCGACTGTGGGGAGAACGAGGTCTGCCTCCCTACCTTTGCCGGATCGCAAACCGATTCAGAGAACAGCTTCCCCTGCCGAAGTCCGAATTCGTGTCGCCAGCAAGTCTCGAAGGGGGTCGCTTCGCTCGGCATGGGCGTCTCTTCGCCCGACTCAGGAGGGAATTCGCTTGCCTGCGCACCGAAGCTTTGCGCGCGGGCGACACCGATCTCGGCGTCCTCGCGGTGGCGTTTCGCCGGTGGCCGAGGTTTCCGGAACTCAGCGCGCAGCTATTGCGGACGGCGGCGGAGCAATTGGGCCTTGCCCTGCGAAGCGTGAGTCTTTCCGACGCACTTCCCCCATGGAAGGGGCTTGAGCCTGAGCCCGTCGGGTCCTTCCGTTCTCTCCTGGAGAATCCCTTCGAAGGCATTTGTGCTGTGGTCAACGGGAGGTTCACCCTGGTGAATCAGGCTTTCTGCCAGATGGTGGGGTACGAGAAGCATGAGCTGATCGGTCAGCCCTTCACGATGGTCCTACCATCAGAGGAGGCCCCGAGGATAATTGCGCGCTACGCGAGGCGCCTCCAGGGCAAGCCGGAGCCAAATCGGTACGAGGTCAGGCTCCTGGCCAAATCGGGGGAAGTGTTCGACGCGGAATGCGTGGTGAGTGTGGTGCAGTTGGGGGGCCGGAGGGAGCTCCAGGCGTTCGTGCGCGACATCCGCGAGCACAAGCGGGTAGTGGCCAAACTCGACCGCCGTAACCGCGAGCTGGCTTCTCTCCTCGAGGTGGCCCGTGCCGCCACCCGCTCGCTCACCTTCGAGGAGACCCTCAGCAATGCCCTGCGCTCGGCCATGCGCGTCGTGCAAGCGGACATGGGAAAGATTTACCTGCTCTCTCCCGAGGGCGCGGAGCTCCGCCTTGCGGCCAGCCAGGGAGAGTCCGAAGCCTGGTGGAACAGGGACCCGATCCCGGTAGGTAGCTATTTCTCTGGCCGGGCCGTGAGTGCGCGAAGGGTCATTCACGTGACGGATTCGCGCTCACCCGAAGCGCTGGAGCAGGACCCAAGCCTGGCGGAGGTAGTCCCCCACAGTTTCCTGGTTGTGCCTCTGATTCACGCCGGCAAGGTGCTGGGGGCCCTCAACCTTGGGCGCCGTCACGTGGGAGGGTTCAGCCGGGAGGAAGAGAGGATCGTCCGGGCCATTGCTTCGTTCCTGGCTTTGGGTATTGCGAACAGCGAGGCGCACGAGCGGGTTTTGCGGGAGGCCCGCTGGCTGGAAGCTCTTCCATGTCAGACCGCCCGCCTGGCCCAGGCCACTGGACTTCGCCAGATCTTGCAGATCCTTCTGCAGGGGGCGGCGGAGTTGTGTGCAGCCGCCAGAGGCTTCCTTGCCGTACCGGAAAGGGGAGGACGCAACGGCTTTCGTCCCCTTCTGCTGTGGGAGCAATCCAAGATTGCAGTGGTCCATTCGGGTGAGGTCTGGAAACCGGATGCGGCCCTTT
Source organism: candidate division KSB1 bacterium (assembly GCA_034506315.1). Lineage (GTDB taxonomy): Bacteria > Zhuqueibacterota > Zhuqueibacteria > Oleimicrobiales > Geothermoviventaceae > Zestofontihabitans. The sequence continues at coordinate 7,465 of JAPDPT010000056.1, forward strand.
ACGCGCGGCTGCAGACCGCGAAGGGCTGGTACACGAACTCCCCTACGCCGAGTCAGGGATGGCCTCGCTTCCTTGACTCGGATTTGTTGAACTGCGCAGTGGTTCCCGTCCTCTCAGCCGTCCGTCCTGTTGCCGTGCTTGTGCTGGTCAACGCCCGGTTGGGATTCGACGATACCCTGATGAACGCACTGCGTGCTCTGGCCAATCACGCCGCGGCCGAGCTGGAAAAGGCGGAACTGTTCCAGAGGCTTCGGCGCTCGGAGGAGCAATTCCGCAAGGTGTTTGACGCAGTGCCCGACGGCATTCTCATCCTCAGCGAGGAGGGCAAGGTCCTGGAGGTCAATCTGCACGTTTTGGATTTGCTCGGCTGCAAGCCCACGCACGTGGTGGGCCGGGACTTCTCCAGCCTCCTCGTAGGCAAGCCCGGTCCCCCGCGCTTTCCAGAACTGGCCGAAGAGGCCTTGAGCTCTCCGGTAGCGCGGGAAGTTGAGATCCGGCGCCAGAACGGAGACGTTCTGCCTGTAGAGTTGCGGATCCTCCCCTTCCCTTCCCTGGGCCAGTCTCTCTGGCTGGCGGTGGTTCGCGACCTTACCGAACACAAGCGTTACGAGCAAGCCCTGCGGAGGCAAAAAGAGTTCTTCGAGCGAATCATCGACAACGCGGGCGTGGCGATTGTGGGGGGCCGGGATGACGGAGAGCTCCTGATTTGCAATCGCCGGGTTACGGAACTCACGGGGTACGCGGGAAGCGAGCTTCAGCATGGCCGCTGGCGAGAGGTCTTTTGGCCGGAGGGTCGGAGGGCAGAGGAGGGCGCCGGGCCATGGGAGAAATGGGTCACGGCCGCAGACGGGCGCCGTGTGTGCCTGCGGTTCACCGAGACGGACCTCCTGGACACGGACGGAAGCCGCGTGGGCTCGGTCGCCTTCGGTCACGATGTCACCGATCTGCGGACGATGCAGGCGCAACTGGTGCAGACGGAGAAGTTGGTGGCGCTGGGACAGCTCGTGGCGGGAATCGCTCATGAGCTGAACAATCCCCTCACGGCCATCCTTGGCTACACGCAGCTGCTGGAGGCATCGGTAGAGGACGAGCAAACCCTCAGCGATCTCCGGGCGATCGAGCGCGAGTGCCATCGCTGCCGGCGCATCGTGGAAAACCTGCTCCACTTTGCCGGAGCTCGCGCGTCGGCCAAGGCGCCGCTCGACCTCAACCAGGTGATCCGATCGGTACTTGAGCTAATGGGCGCTACCCTGCGGGCCGGCCGCGTTCAGGTGGAGCTGCGCCTTGACCCCCAATTGCCCCTTGTCCAGGGCGAGGAATCTCAGCTGAGCCAAGTCGTGCTGAACCTGGTGTCGAATGCTTTCCAGGCCTTTCCGCCTGAACAGCACGACCGCAGAATTGTTCTCCACACCAGCCAGCAGTATGGCGAGGTGGTGCTGCGCGTCGAGGACAATGGGCCAGGGATCCCGGAATCGGTCGTCGATAAGATCTGGGACCCGTTCTTCACGACTAAGGGAGTAGGAAAGGGCAGCGGCCTCGGGCTCTCCGTTTGCTACGGAATTGTGCAGGAGCACGGTGGGCAGATCCGCCTGCTCCGGACCTCGGCTGCAGGGACCGTCTTTGAAGTGCGTCTCCCCGCCGGGATCGAGCGGCAGGCGCGCTCGAACGGCTCGGGTGCCGGCCTGCCGGAACCTCGCAGAGCTCTCCGGAGGGGAGGACGCAAAGCGCTCATCGTAGGCACGGACAGCATCGGAATGGGCGTGTTGCTCCGGATACTGGGCGACCTGGGCTACGAGGCCAAGCACGTTCCCGATCTGGCCTCGGCGGCCGAGCGCTGGCGCGAAGAAGAGTTTGAGGTGCTGTTCTGCGAAGCCTCTCTGTTTGCAGACGCCGCCCGCCGTACGAGTAGGCTCGCTCCTGGACTTTTCGACGGCCTCGGCAGGAAACTCGTCCTCGTTACGTCCGAGCAGCCGTCCCCGGAGGTGCAGAAGTTCGTCCGCGATCTCGGTTGTTCGGTCCTCGTTAAGCCCATCCTGCCTGGAAATGTGGCGGCGGTTCTGGCCGGCCTGACCCCAGCGGTCGCCGATTCCCCGGAGGCGATCGGCACAAGCTGATTTCGGGGCTTGGGTCGGCGAGCGGGGCGAAGAGGCGCAGGGAGTCGTGCGCGGCAGAAGGAGTGATTCTTGTGAGCGAGAGGAATGAGAAGGCGTCCCGAACTGCCGAATGTGGGGACGTGCTCCCGGTCGGGCAAGAGTTGGGAGCCGCTGGCGGCAACCACGCCGGGACGATCGAGGGCCGGGAAAGCGCTCCAGTTGGCCTGCCCGACAGTGGCCTCGCGGCCCTCTTCTCCCCGGAAGATCGGATCTCGGAGGCCAGGCGAGCCGGGTCCGCAGGGACAGGAAGTGCGACGGTGGAAGGTGACGGGGACGGAAAATCTACCCTTGCGCCGGAGGACCGGGCCTGGCTCCTGTGGTTTCGGCTCGTACTCAGTGGGATGGGGTCGGTCCGCGAAGGGCTGCGCTTCTTGTGCGAGTCCCTGGCCTGCAAAACAGCGGCTTCCGAAATCCACGTTCATCTCTCGCCAGCTGCGAACGGAGATTGGGTCGCCCACTGGTCGAAGGCGGGAGGTGTTCGGATCACCACGGGCCCGGCTTCCCCTATGGAAAGTTCGGCTATGCAGGGGACTGGGCCTGTGTGGAGCGAGGAGCTCGTCTGCGGTGCGGTAGAGAGGCTGGCGCCTACGGGCTCCTGGTTGTTGGCGCCGATCGTGCTAAATCCGGAGGGACAGGGTCTTCTTGGTCTCAAGTTTGAGGAGGCCGTGGGGCAAGGGATGACCAACCGATGGGAAAACCTGGTGCCGGAGGTATGCTGCGTGGTCGGCGAAGCTCTCCTTTCTCGCCCAGTTCTGGAACTTGAGAAGCGCGCCGAGATCTGCATCACAGCTGTCGACGAGAGCCCCGATGCCATCACAGTCCAGGACCGGGATTTTCGGATCGTGTACATGAACAAGGTCGCCCAGGAGATCCTCGGGATCCCTCCGGCAGAGGCGGCTGGGGTCCAGTGTTTTCGTCTTTTCCACGGCGCCGAATCTCCTCCGCCGATGTGCCCTGCCGTACGGGCGCTCGCAAGCGGGATGGCCTTGTGGGAGGAGAAATTCCTCGAACCCAGGCTCGGGAGATGGCTGTGGGTGCGAGCCCGTTGGGTCCGGAGGGAGGAGGATGCCCGCTCCTACCTGGTTCACACCGTGCGGGACATCACGCGGGAGAGGGAGCTGGAGGATCATCTGCGCGCGAGCGAGGAGAGGTTGCGGCGCTCCGCAGAGGAGCTCTTCCAGAGCAAGAGTTACCTGGAGGGCCTTGTCCAAATTGCTCCCGTTGGCATCTTCGCCCTCAATGCCGAGGGGCAAGTTGTGGAGTGGAACGACGTCGCCGCTCAGCTCACCGGTCTCCCAAAGGACCGCGTGCTGGGCCAGCCGTGCCCATTTGCCCACCACGCCAAAGCTGCTTGCCGGTGCCGAACGACCGCGGGAGGTACACTTCGGTCGATCGTGCATCACTGGCGGAGCGGAGCGAAAGGACGAAGGCATCTTCAGGTTACCTGCACACGGCTGAAGTCGAGGGAGGGTGTGGTCGGTTCGATTTCGGACATGACGGAGGCGGTCGAGCGCCGCAAGCAAAACCAGCTCTTGCTGCGCATCGCCAACCGGCAATTGCAGCCAGCCGATCTACCCCAGGAGGCTCGCAGTCTGGCGCACGCCCTGCGGCGCCGAACCTGCGCGGAGGCGGTCTGCATTTACAGCTTTGACCCGTCGTCCGGAGAACCGTGGCTCCTCGCCCAGGCGGGACTCTCGCGCGAGAAGGCCGAACGCCTGCGGGAAGACACCGTGTACTCTCAGGGCTGGTCCGTGCTGCGGAGAAGACTGGCCGCCGGTGCGCCTGTCCGCTTGCGGGGCGCGGAGGTTCCGCCGGCCTGGGCCGCCGTCTTTTCGCCCGCCGCGAAGTACGTGACAGTACCTCTTCGTTCCGGCGAACTTTCGGGATTTATCCTGCTTGTCGAGCCGATGTGTGGCGACCTTCCCGACTGGCAAATGGACTTCTTGGCAGCCCTCGGTCGGGAAGTGAGCGGAGCGTTGTCGCGCATGTCGGCCATGGAAAGTCTCGCCCACCAGACGCAGCGCCTTGGTCTGCTCTACGACGTGGGCCGTGCGCTGGTCAGCACTCTTGACCTGAACACCGTGCTTCGCTCGGTAGCCGAGAAATTCGAGCGCCACATGCCCCAGTTCCTCTGCTCCATCCACCTGGTTGCACCGGACAGCAAGAGCCACGTGGTCAAGGCAGCCTCCGGACCGAGTGCCCAGGACTACGTGGGGCGAACCCTTTCCCTCGACACCGGCATCGTGAGCCTTGCGATCCGCACAGGCTCCACGGTGTACGTGCCGGACATACGCCAGGACCATCGATACGTGTGTTGGCACCAAGCCTCTCGCTCGGAGCTGGCCATCCCCCTCATCAGTCGCGGCAAAGTGATCGGTGCGCTAAACGTAGAAAGTCCCCAGACCGACGGCTTTTCGGAAGAAGACCTGCAGATCTTTGCGGCCCTCAGCGCTCTGCTCGCCACGGCCGTGGGAAACGTCCTGCTCTTTGAGGAAACGGTCCGCACCTCGGAGGAGCTGGCGATCGAAAGGGCCAAGGCGCTGGAGGCAAGCAATCTCAAGAGCCAGTTTCTCTCGAACGTGAGCCATGAGCTCCGCACGCCGCTGAACGCCATTCTGGGCTACACCCAGCACGTGTTGCAGCAGGACAGGTCCCTCTCCGAGGATAGCCGGGAGAGCCTGAGAAGAGTGATCGCCTCGGGAAGGCAACTTCTGCAGCTGATCAACGACCTTCTGGACCTCTCGAAGATCGAAGCCGGCAGGTTGGAGATTAATCGGCAGCCGGTTGACCTCCGGAAATTGGTTCTCGGATGCCTTGCTACGATTGAGCCGGGTGCGCGGGAAAAGGGATTGCAACTCCGCCTGGAGCTACCTGCTGGGAGCCGACGGGTCCACACAGATCCGCTGCGCCTCCAGCAAATCTTGCTCAATCTCCTGTCCAACGCCGTCAAGTTCACCGATCAAGGTGAGGTGCTGCTCCGGGTGCGGGAGGACGAACGGTGGCTGGCTATCGACGTGGTGGACTCCGGGATCGGCATCGATCCTGCCTACCACGAAGTGATTTTCGAGAGCTTTCGGCAGGTGGACGGCTCCCCAACCCGCAAGGCCGGGGGAACCGGGTTAGGGTTGGCCATCAGCCGGAAGCTCGCTCGTCTGCTCGGCGGAGACCTGACGGTGGAAAGTGAGCCGGGGAAAGGCTCGACGTTCACGCTCCGCATCCCGTACGACCCGGGGCTTTTGCAACGGGCTCAGGACTGGGAGTCGGACGCAGACGGGTAGTTTGGCTCTTGTTAGCCTTCGGAACCAGTGACAATGGTCGACGGATCCGGCGTTGAGATGCCCGGGTTACGATGGCGCTTGGGCTCGTGAGGCGGACCGCCGCGCCGAGGAACGCGCGTCGCACGGAAAGAGGGCGGCAATGGAAGAAGCCTTGCGGAAGAAGATCCTCGTCATTGAGGACGACGCCTTCACCCGCGAACTCCTCGAGATGGAACTGAAGGACGCCGGCTATGAGGTGCTTACGGCCGGAGACGGTAAAAGCGGTGTCGAGGCGGTGTACAGCAGTCAGCCGGACCTGGTACTGCTGGACATCATGATGCCTCATATCGATGGCCTTGAGGTGCTTCGGACGCTGCGCTCCGACCCCAAGCTGAGCGGGCTTCCCGTCATCCTGATTTCCGCGCGCGGCGAAGTGGACGACAAGCTGGCGGGACTTGCCGAGGGAGCCAACGACTACGTGACCAAACCTTTCGACATCCGGGAGGTCCTGGCGCGGGTAGCAGTGCAGTTTCGGCTGAAGGAGTTGGAGACCAGGGCCGTGGAGGCAGAGCGGCTCCGAGCCGCCTTGGAAATGGCCGGGGCCGCCGTTCACGAACTGAGCCAGCCTCTCTCGGGGGCTGTGGGCCACGTGTACCTGATGCTGACGGGCGAAGAGGCCCCGGATGGCCGTATGCTCGTAAGCAAGGAAGACCTGCAGGCTACCGAGGCCTGCCTACGGCGCGCGAGCGAGATCCTCCGCAAGATGCAGTCCATCCGTCGCTATACGGTGACCGAGTACCGCGACGGGGTGATGATCGTCGACATTTACGGGGCCAGCGATGAGCGCTGAGAGGGTCGCTTGGGGCCGTTGGGCCTAAGAGAGCGCCCCACCGATCGCGGGTGCCGTGGGAGATAGCTGATTCCGGTTGCAAAGCGGGAGAGATCCGATGACATCTGCGAAGGTGAGCAAAGATTTGCGGCAGAAGCCGAGCGTGCTGATCGCGGACGACGAGGAGTCCATCCGCACCATCTGCGCGCGCTTCCTCAGCAGCCAGGGCTACGAAGCCGATACAGCCAGCGACGGAACCGAAGCCCTCGCTAAGCTCCTGGACCGCGACTACGACATCGTGCTCACCGACGTCAAGATGCCCGGCCTGGACGGAGTGGAACTCGTGGAGAAGGGCAAGGCGGAGAAGCCCTACGTAGAGTTCATCGTGATGACCGCCTATGCCAGCGTGGACATCGCCGTAAAAGCGATGAAGTGCGGAGCCTACGACTTCCTCCTCAAGCCCCTCGATCTCGATCAGCTCGGGCTGACGGTAGAGCGCTGCTATCACGAGATCCAGCTGCGCGAGGAAAACGAGCTGCTGCGTCTGGCTAACCAGCGCCTCCGGGAGCTGCACGTGACCAAAGAGAAGTTTCTGGCGATCACCAGCCACGAGCTTCGCACCCCGGTGAGCAACATCAAGAGTTTCGCCGAGTTTCTCCTGAGCGAAGAGCCCTTGCCTCCCGAGGAGCGGAAGCAATTCTACGACATCCTGCGGCGTAACCTGGACGAACTGGAGCAGATTGTGGAGGACATGCACTCCATTGCCATGGCCCAGGACGGACTGCTGTACCTCAACCTGACCCGCGGCGACCTGAATCAGGAGGTGGCGCTCGTCCGTGCCCAGGTCGAGGAAGCCGTGCGCATGCGCAAACAGGAGCTTCTCCTCGAACTCGACGAAGATCTTCCCCTCTTCGAGTTTGACCCCCTGCGGATACGGCGGGCCATCCGCGAGCTCGTGCAGAACGCCATCAAGTTTACCCCGGACGGCGGCCGCATCGTCGTGCGCACGAGCCACAGTGGAGATGAGGCGTCTGTCAGCGTGGAGGACAACGGCATCGGCATCCCTGAGCACGAGAGGGAGCGGATCTTCGAGAAATTCTACGAGGTGCAGGACAGCCTGTACCACAGCACCTCCAAGACCGCCTTCATGGGCGGGGGCCTTGGGCTCGGTCTAAACATTGTCAAGACCATCGTGGAAGCCCACGGGGGAAGGGTGGAGCTGGAAAGCGAGGTAGGGAAGGGTTCCTGCTTCACAATACGCCTTCCGCTCAAGCCTCCCGAAGCCAAGTAGCTCGAGAACCCTCAGCCACAGACATGTCTCAGTGCGGCCGCAAGGCCCAGACCCGGGAGGCCCACTTGGCAACAGCGCCGAAGCGAACCTGTAGCGACGTTGCCAGGGGGCTGTCCCCTGCCTGGGCCAGATCCTGGGTTTGCCGAGGGGCGATTGTCGGGCGCGGCAGCCCTGGGCGGCACAGTTGGCCGGCGAAGCCGCGCCAATAAAGATTTCCCCCCACCCGACGATAGACGGGGTGAAAGTGATCCAGGACGGATGGTCGATGGACGGGGTGTCTACAGGAGATCGGCGGATGCGCGCGCTCGGAATACTTTCGCTTTGCCTGATTATGTCGGTATACGGCCTCGCAATAGCCACCGCCGGAGAGGAGGAGGTTGTCTCGGCTCTTTCCGCGGCCAAAGGCCAGCGTTGCGAGGTGTACCTGAAAAGCGGAGAGATTAAGAGGGGTAAGCTCACCGCCGTTGGCCAGGACTATCTGACTGTGGAGGTGAAGCTGAGCCCCTTCTACGCCGAGCCCCAGACGTTCCGCCTGACCCAGGTGAGCAAGGTGGATCTGGGCAGGCAGGTGGTGGATGTGGAGGCTTTGCTGACGCAGTCCCGTCAGGAGCGACTGGCAGAGCAGACGGCGGCCGTGCTCGGGACCCGTACGGCATCTTCCGAGCCCCCCAAGCCCGTTGCCACGGTTCCGCGTGAGCCTACGGCTACCTCCCAGGTCGCAGCTGCGCCCTCCAACCTGAGCCAGCCCACGGTGGCGGCCCCCCAGCAGCCTCAGCAACCCCAGCAGGACGAGACAGTGCGCCGGCTGATGGCCATCTTGAGGGACATGGACGAAAGTCCAGCATCCGGGGCAAGTCAGAGCACCGCGCGCCCAACCCAGCGGGTTGTTCAGCCTGAAGCTCGGCAGCCGATCCTGCCCAACGCCACGGTGCCCACGCGGTCCCGCGAGTTGCCTGAACCCCGGCCTGAAACGAGGCCGGCACAGGAACAGGTTCCGCCAGCCTCTACGCTTCAGACGCAGAGAGGGATGGCCCCCGCGCCAAGGCCTGTCGTTCCCGTGGAGCCTCGCTCGGTTGCGCCGGCTACGCAGTCCCCAATGCCGGCGAGGGAAGTAGGTTCGAGCTCGCAAAGCGGTTCCGAGGTCCCGGCGCCGAAGCCAACCGTGCCCAGTCCGAAGCCGCCACGCGGTCACCTTTCCGCCGCGCCCGAAGAACAGGCAATGGCTCAGCCCCGAGCGCCGGAGCCGAGCAGTCCCGCCGCGCAGAGCCTGGCCGCCAACACGGCCCAGGAGCCAAGGAGGGAGCGGGCGAAGTTGGACGCACCGACCGTCTCCACCACGCCGGTTGGGAAGGGACAGGAGCCCGAAATCCGCGCGGTGGTGGACCGTTTTTACAAGGCGGCCATGGTCCTCGCCGGGGCAGTGGTCGTCCTGGCGGGAGGGGTAGTCGTTCTCGCCGTGACGGTAGCCAGAAGGAAGAATGGAAGCCCCGCTGCTCCGACCGTGCCGGTGCCCGCAGTCCAGGGGCCTGCGCAGCCGGAGCCCCCGCCGCCCCTCCGACTGGTGATGGTCAAGGGCGAGTACGCGGTCGTCGACCAGGGATTGGACCATGGTGTTCGGACGGGGGACCTGCTGCTCGTCAAGCGGTCGTCCGCCGACGGGGACTACGAGCTCGGCTTGGCCCGAGTGCTGAAAGTGTTCGACCGGCTCTCCGGGATCAAGATGGTGGAGAAATTTGCGGACTCCGACCTCCGCGTAGGGGACGTGGCTTATCCCTACCAGCCGGCTGAGCCAACCCCTGGGCCGGCGATGCCTGTGGAGGTGCGCCGCGTCGAAGGGAACACAGGTGCGGGCTCTCCGCTGCCTGCGTCCGAGGAGGGGACATTCCGTCTGGATGATCGGGAAGAGCGCTACCTGCCGTCGCAGGGGAGGTGGCGTCGCCGCTAAGGGAAACGGTTTGTGCTTCGCTAAGGTGCTCCGAGGGGAAGCGGTGCGCACGGGTGAGACGATGACGATCCGTGGGATAGGACCGAGAAGACCTCTGCTGACGAGGAAAGGGAATGACCGCTACCGTTCTCCCAAACGGTCGCCTGTGGGCTGGTACACATCCCGAAAGCACCGCTCTTTCCAGTTCGCTGCGTTGTTTTGGGCTTGAATTCAGCGACTCCTTCCTCTTCGGATTGGGGCGGGGGCTAAACTTCCTGTACTGGCAGAGCCGGAAGATGCCAGCTCCCCTCGTACGGGGCCGCATCAAGCCGGACGGTATCGTCAAGAACGTAACGGAACTCCTCGGCGCGCGGTTCGAAGCAATAGAACTCCCCACCCTGGAGCTCGCCCGCAGCTTGATCCAGCGCGAGCTGGCCAATGGGTACCCGGTGATGATTCGTCTGGGGCTGGCCGACTCCTCCCTGCTGGCCGGTGCCCTGGAGTCCGACTACGTGGTGATTGTAGGGATCGAGTACGGCGAATACGTCGCCGTTTCCCAGGCGGCCCAGGCTGAACCATCGCTCTTGTCCCTTTCATCGGAGTTCGCGCGTTGGTGTGAACGGGGTACCCCGCAGGCGGTGATCATTCGGCTCGAGCATGTGCCTGCCAATCTCGCCCACCTCCTCCGAGCCTCCATGCGCAGGCACGCCTCGGAGATGCTGGATCCGCCCGTGCCGTACCTCGGCGTTCACGGCATCGAGCGCTTCGCGCAAGATGTGCTTCGCTGGCCCGACCGACTCCGCGACGTAGCAATGGCGGCCAGTGTTTTCGTGCAGAGCTGGACCCATCCGTACGGCGGCGGCGACGGCTACCGAAGCCTCTACCGCCGCTTCCTCATTGAGGCCTTCGACATCCTTCCGTGCCGGGTCATCGAAGAGACCGTCCGCACAGTGGGGCGCGCCGGCGTGTACTGGAAAGGCGTTGTGGGAAGCCTGGGCGAGGTCGCTTGCGGCGCCACTCCTGTCGATCCCTATCTACGCGAGGCCAGTCGACTTCTTCACGAAGCGGCTCGGCTTGAGCGGAGCGCCATGGAGGCGATCTCTGAATTGTAGGCCACGGACATCCCGCAGGCTCCCCCTTCCGCCTGAGGCCCTGTGAGGAAGGGGTCCGATCCCCCTTTGTGGAACGGCCGACGCTTTGAGCCTCTCCGCCATTCTTCCGAGGCTACCCTCCAAAGGCAAGTCCAGAGCGCCCGCCAGCGTGCTCGGGTGCCGCCGTGTGACTTCCGACCCTGCCCCGGGCTGTCCCGCAGTGGCCGATCCCCGACTCCTTGGGAACGGGCGCAGGCGCCAGAGCGTTCGATTGCCCGGGCATGTCTCAAAATTGGGAGCTGCTCTGCACTCCGCGGACCGTTCCTGCTGCGCTCGGACCGGAGATCAGCCAGGTCGCCTGTGATGGTCAACGGTACCGAAACGAAGGAGGAAAGGGATGCGAGGTGTGGAAAGGCTCAACGATCTGCGCATCTACTTCGTGAGCAGCTACGTTCCTCGCCGCTGTGGGATCGCTACCTTCACCCACGACCTTGCCTCTGCCATTGTTGAGGAGCGAGAGGAGAAGCTTGGCACGGGGCGGTCGGTAGGGATTGTGGCCATTACCAACCGACCGGAGGGGTACCCGTACGGGCCAGAGGTTCTCTTCGAAATCCGGGAGCAGTACAAGTCCGATTATCGCGACGCCGCCGACTACCTGAACGTCTCTCCGGCTGAGGTAGTGTGCATTCAGCACGAATTTGGAATCTTTGGGGGCGAGTACGGCTCACACCTGTTAGCTCTCCTCGGCAACTTGAAGAAGCCCGCCGTCACGACCCTGCACACCGTACTGCGCCAACCCTTCGATGACGGGCAGAAGAGGGTGCTGGAAGAGATTTGCTCCCTCAGCACGCTCGTAGTGGTGATGGCTCGCAAGGCCGTGGAGATCCTCAGGGAGGTGTACGGTGTGCCGGAGGACAAGATCCTGTTCATTCCACACGGGGCGCCGGACGTTCCGTTTCTCGACCCCTCGTACTACAAGGACCAATTCCAGCTCGAGGGCAGGCGCGTACTGCTGACCTTTGGGCTTCTCAGCCCGAACAAAGGGATCGAGTACGCCATTCGTGCCCTGCGCCGGGTGGTTGAGGAGTTCCCGGACGTCGCCTATGTCGTGCTTGGAGCCACCCACCCCGAGGTCAAAAAGCAGTTCGGGGAGGAGTACCGATTGTCCCTGGTCCGCCTGGTGGAGAAGCTCGGCCTGGAGCAGCACGTGTTCTTCCGCAACCAGTTCGTGTCGTTGGAGGAGTTGCTCCGTTTTCTGATCGCCTCGGATCTCTACCTGACGCCGTACCTTTCCCGGGAGCAGATTGTTTCGGGAACTCTCACCTACGCGCTGGCGGTGGGCAAGGCGGTCATCTCGACCCCCTACCATTACGCGGAGGAGACGCTTGCCGACGATCGCGGCCTCCTGGTGCCGTTCCGGGACGAGGAAGCCCTGGCGGAGGCCATCTTGACGCTGCTACGGGACGAGAACCGGCGCAACCGACTGCGGAAGAACGCCTACCAGTATGGCCGGCAGATGATCTGGCGGGAGGTCGCTCGCCAGTACCTGGAAGCCTTCGGGCAAGCCGCAGAACTCTACGGGCGCCAGGCGGCGCGCCTGCTCATCCGCAAAAAGGCGCTTCCCAATCCCGGCTTGCCGGACATCAACCTTCAGCACCTCCGGCTTCTCACCGACGACACCGGCATCGTGCAACACGCCACGTACACGATACCGGATCGCACCCACGGCTACTGCACCGACGACAACGGCCGCGCCGCTGTGGTGGCCACCATGAACTGGCGCCTGCGGCGAGACCCGGAGGTCGTCCCTCTTCTCTCGACCTATCTGTCCTTCCTCCACCACTCCTTCAACCCAGAGCTGCGTCGGTTCCGGAACTTCCTCTCCTTCGATCGCAGATGGCTGGAGGAAGCTGGGAGCGAGGATTGTCACGGACGGGCACTTCAGGCCCTCGGGTACGTGGTGGCTTTCGCACCGAACAGCTCAATCCTGGCCTTCGCCACCCGGTTGTTCAACGAGTCCCTGGAGCCGGCCCTCCACTTCCGCTCGCCGCGCGCGCTGGCTTTCACGACGCTTGGGGCGAGCTACGTGCTGACCCGTTTCCCCGGGGCCAGGAATGCGCGAGCCGCCGCCGCCGAACTGTGCGCGAGGCTTGTCAGTCAGCTCCGCCAGGTTGCCGAACCCGACTGGTACTGGTTTGAAGAGGTGCTCGCGTACGACAACGCCCGTCTGCCTCAGGCCCTGCTCGTGGCCGGCCAGTTGCTCAAGGAGCCGGAGTGGGTCCGGGAAGGCCTGAGCGCCTTGGACTGGCTCTTCGCAGCGGAAACCAACCCGACCACGGGTTTTCTGAGCCCGGTGGGCAGCAACGGCTGGTATCGGAAGGGTGGACCGCGAGCTCAGTTCGACCAGCAGCCGGTCGAGGTGGCCAGCCTGGCCGAGGCAGCCTACGAGGCCTACCGAATTACGGGAGAGAAGCGCTGGTTCGAGCGCATTCGCTTGGCCTTCCGCTGGTTCCTCGGCGACAACGACGTGAACGAAATGCTCTACGACTTTGCTACGGGAGGCTGCCGCGACGGCCTCCAGCCCGCAGGCGTAAACCAGAACCAAGGTGCGGAATCCACGCTGGCCTGGCTCATCGTGCTGCACCTGATGCACGAGGTTGCTCAGGACCGCACCGTGCGCTCGGAGATCGAAACGGAGGCGGCCAGAGGGGTGTGAGTTTCGGGAGGAAGGCCGTTGTCCGGGGGTGAGCCAGACCAGTTTCTTTTTGCCGCCGCGGGGCGCCGTTTGTATATTGGCGGGAGGTCAAGGCGGAGGAGAAAGTGCTGGCCAGATCCATGGACGCGCACGTGGTGGTTATTCACTACGACGAGATCGGGCTCAAGGGGGGTAACCGCCGGCAATTTGAGGAATCCCTTCTTCGCAATCTGAAGCAACTCTGCCGTCCTGCCGTAGGCAAGGTGGAGCGGGAGTACGGGTATCTGGTCGCAGAACTCGAGGAGGGGGCGGACCTGGCCCAGCTCCGGCGGCGTCTGGAGCTCATCCCCGGTATCGCCAACTTCATGTTTGCCGTGCCAGTGGCCCTCGATCCGGAGGCCATCGCAGAGGCCGCTGTACGCCTGGCTGGCCAATCCACCTTTGAGACTTTCAAGGTGCAGGCTCGGAGGTCCAACAAGCAATTCCCGCTGGACTCGCTGGAATTGAATCGTCTGATCGGCGCGGCGATTTTGGAGAAGGTGGGCGGCAAGGTCCGGTTGGAGGAGCCCGACCTTACTGTGCACGTAGAGATTGGCTTCCGCGAGGCGTACATCGGGGTTGAGCGCTACCGCGGTGTGGGCGGGCTGCCGGTAGGCACGGCTGGCAAGCTGATGGCCCTCGTGTCCGGAGGCATCGATAGCCCGGTGGCGGCCCACCTCATGATGCGGCGCGGCGTCAAGGTAGACGTGGCGCACTTCCAGAATGAGACGCAGGTCCGCACCGAGGTTGAGACGAAAATCCAGGACCTTTGCCGTGTTCTGGCTGGCTCCCAGGGGCCGACCACGCTGTACATCGTACCCTTTGCGGATCTGCAATTCCAGATCATTGCCTCGGTGCCCGCGAAGCTGCGGATGATCGTGTACCGGCGCTTTATGCTGCGGATCGCCACGGAACTGGCGAGGTCGGAAGGGGCCAAGGGCCTGATTGTGGGCGATAGCCTCTCCCAGGTGGCGTCGCAGACCCTGGACAATCTGCACGTAACCTACGCGGCGACACCTCTCAACGTGTACGCTCCTCTCATGGGGCTCAACAAGAACGAGACGATCGAGCTGGCCAAGAGGATCGGGACCTACGAGATATCCATTCGCCCATACGGTGACTGCTGCACCTTTCTTGTGTCTGAGCACCCGGAGACCCACGCGAGGTTGGAGGTGGTGGAGGCGGTGGAATCCCGTCTGGACGTGGAGGGACTGGTCCGGAAGGCCGTGACCCAAGCACGTCGCCAGATCATTGACCCTGAGCCCCTTTCTCCGGCAGACGTAAGGAGCGAGTAGTCCAGGCCGTACGTCCCGTCTCGTTGCCTCGATGCCCAACCTGGAGGACGCGAGGATGCGTTGCCACCCAAGCTGGCTGCTGATGGCGGGCGCTGGAATGCTGTCTTCCGCATCCCTTTTCGCCCAGCCGCAGTTCTTCGCCGAGCTGATTTTCCCGCTGGAGAAGTGGCACAATCACTCGTCCAGTATCGTCGAGGCGCCCAATGGCGACCTCTTGGTCTGCTGGTACCATGGCTCCGGGGAGCGCAACGCTGACGATGTCGTGATCCTTGGCTCGCGCAAACCGGCCGGATCCAAAGGATGGGAGACGCCTTTCCTGATGGCCGACGTCCCCGGCTTTCCGGACTGCAACCCCACGCTCTTCCTCGATGCCCGCGGCAGGTTGTGGCTGTTCTGGGTGGTCATCTATTCCAACCAGTGGGAGTCAGCTATCCTGAAATACCGGTGGGCGGAGGATTACACCGCACCGGGGCCTCCCCAATGGAAGTGGCAGGACGTAATCATGCTCGAGCCACTGCGCTTTGAGGAAAAGTTCCAGGCGGCCGTGGATCGCTTCCGGCCCCTCCTGGTCGGATACCCTGGAGCGACCGAGGAAGCCGAGCGCGCGTTGCGCCTGGCGAGGGAGAAACTGGCGCGCCGTTTGGGCTGGATGACCCGTACCCACCCCCTGACCTTACCTTCTGGAAGGATCCTTTTGCCCCTCTACACCGACGCCTTTTCGGTAGGGGCGGTGGCCGTCTCCGACGACACGGGCCGCACCTGGCGGGCCAGCGAGCCGATCATAGGGCTTGGCGGGATCCAGCCGAGCATCGTGCGGCGCCGCGACGGGACCCTCGCTGCCTACCTCCGCGACAACGGTCCGCGCAAACGAATCCAATACGCCGAGTCGCACGACGACGGACTGCACTGGTCCGAGGTAGAGTTCCTCGACCTGCCGAATCCCGGGTCCAGCGTGGAGGTGGTCGCGCTGAAGAGTGGCCGCTGGCTCATGGTCTGCAATGACACCGAACAAGGAAGGCACTCCCTGGCTGCCCTGCTGAGCGACGACGAAGGGCACAGCTGGCCGTGGAAGCGTCACCTGGAGCTTGTGGATCCCGGCCAGGGCTCCTTTTCGTATCCGTCGATCGTCCAGAGCCGGGACGGCCAAATCCACGTAACCTATAGCTACCACGTTCCCGAAGGCAAGTCCATCAAGCACGTCGTGTTCAATGAGGAGTGGGTGATGCAGGGAGACGATGCAAAGTAGTTTTCCTCGGCGGATGAAGGTAGCAACCCGGAGCTCTTCGGGGATACGCCTCCAAGAAACTGGGGAGAGGCGGTGGGTTTCGTCATCACGGCAAGAGGGATAGAGGAGGTCAGGGAACATGGTAGGCTGGAATCGACGTGAGTTCCTGGGGGCTGCACTGGGTGCGATCGGTGCCACATGGGCGGGGTCGTGGACCATGGGATGCGCGAGGAAAGGTCAACCATTCGAATGGCGTTTCGCCATCTGCAATGAGATCATGAGAGACTGGCCGTGGGAAAAGCAGTGTACCTTCGCAGCGGAGGTTGGCTACCAGGGGATCGAGATTGCGCCCTTCACTCTGGCTGAGAGCGTGGAGGAGATTCTTCCTGCGCAAAGGGCGGAAATGCGGGCCGTGGCGGAAAGGGCTGGAATCCAGATTGTGGGCCTGCACTGGCTTCTGGTGTCTCCCAAGTGGCTCCATTTCACCACGCCGGACGAGGACGTGCGGCGTCGCACGTGGGAGTACGTAGGGAAGCTCATCGATTTCTGCGCCGACCTGGGCGGCAAGGTCATGGTTTTTGGCTCTCCCAAGCAGCGTAATGCCACCGGCGGACTCACCCGTGAGCAGGCCACCCAGAATCTGATCGCGGGCCTCCGTCACTTGGCACCCCACGCCGCAAGGCGGCAGGTACAAATTCTCGTCGAGCCTCTGGACCATACCCAGACAGACGTGGTCAACACCCTGGCGGAAGCGGTGGAGGTGGTCAAGGCAGTGGATCATCCCGCGATTCAGACCATGTTCGACTTCCACAACACGGTGGACGAAAAGGAACCCCATGAGAAGCTGGTTCGCGCGCATTTTGGCTACATTAAGCATGTGCACGTCCAGGAGATGGATGGCGCCTATATGGGCGCGGGCACAGGTGTGCGAGACTATGTCCCCACGTTTAGGGCCCTCAAAGAGCTGGGCTACTCGGGATGGGTTTCCTTGGAGGTTTTCCAGTTTGAGCCGGGTCCTGAGAAGATCGCCAGGGAATCGCTCAAGACCCTGAGACAGATCGTAGCGGACATCTGACGGGGCCCGTGGGAATCGCTGCGACGTGCGTCGTTTGGGGGGACGTCCTTCCTTGGAGGCACAAAGCTGCCGCGGGTGAGGAGGGACCCGGTGAGGATGGCGGCGGGTCCCCCACTTGTTTTTTCTGCGCTCCTTGCGACCAGGTGCACCAAACCAGCCTGCAAGAACCCGCCGCTCAGCGTGGATGTGCGGGTAGAAGACCTTCTGCGCCGGATGGCACTTCACGAAAAGGTCGAGCTCCTGAGTAAGGAAGTGGGTACGATGCGACTCCGATCCCCCGTTCGGACATTCCGGCCCTGCGCATGCCAAAAGGCCCTCGGGGATCCAACCGCGCCGGACTAGGCACCGGCTTCTCGGCCTGTATCGCCATGGGGGCCATGATCGACGAGTCGTTGGTCGGGCGGGCGGCCGCTTAGAAATCCCGGCAATGAACGGAGAGTGGGGAACGTTCAACAAAGGCCGGGCCCGGCCGAGCTCCGAAGAAATCTCCACCTGGAGAAAGAGATGCAACGACCACCGTCGTACAGAAGACATCCGTCCGCGGAGCCAAAGGATAACTGCGCACTGTCCTGGGAGAACCGACTGAGAAGGCTTATCCTTACGGCAGAGGACGGCGAGCGCC
>JAPDPT010000057.1:0-14314 GCA_034506315.1 candidate division KSB1 bacterium
TCTTCCACTCGCGGTAGAAGGGACTATCGATGTCGATCTCTTTGTCTACCACATGAGGTAACCAGGGCATGGGCCTCCTCACAGGCTGAACTCCCTCACGGGAACATCTCGCCGATGGTCACTAGCCGGTAACCAAGATCCTTCAGGCCCCGAATGATCTCGGGAAGCTTGCGATGCGGGAAATCCCCATTGCGCTCCGACCCCATATGCATGAGCACGATGGCCCCGCAAGCCCCGCAGGGCTCCTCGCGGGCCATCCGCAAGATCCGTTCGGCAATTTGGTCCGCCGTAAGATATGCGGGCGACCTCGGATCGGCAACCCAATCCATGGTGTCCATGCTGTGGTTCACATCCCGGCCCAGCGTCCAGCCCACGTGCCGGTACCCAAGCTCGGCAGCCCAACCGCGGATCTCGTCGTTCTGCTCCCCGTACGGAGCCCGCCAGTACGGGCTCATCTCGACGCCCGTAACCTGACGGAACAACTCCGCAGTCTTGCGAAGCTCGTCGTGTAGCCTTTCGCAAGTGAGGCCCGGTAGCGTGCTGTGACGCCGATTCTGCTCCCAGCTCGTCAGGTGAGGGTGGCTCCAGGTATGGTTGCCGACCTGGTGCCCTTCGCGGACGATTCGACGCACCGTCTCAGGATACCGACGAATGAACTCCCCCGTCAGAAAAAAGGTGGCCCGCACGTTCTCCGCCCGGAGATAGTCCAGGATCTCGTCTCCCGCGTTGTTCAGGGACCCACCGTCAAAGGTGAGGGCCAGGACCCTCTCCTCCGAGGGACCACGGTCCAGGCTCCGCGCCAGATAGCTGGGACTCGGGGGATAGTAGGTGATCTCCACGAGTCCGAGCGTATCGACCGTACCCCTGCCGCTGAGGGCTACCACAGCGTATTGATTCTTGCCGCGTCGAGCCGGCAAGTTTTCAAGGACGAACTTCCCGGGGCCGACCACCTCTGCCTTCACAACCTCCCCCGCGGCCAGCACGCTGATCACACAACTTGCGTCCACCTGCCCCTCCAGCCGCAGGCGCCCCCCTGTGAGCGTAGCGACGGGTCCCGCAGGCCCGGCGACCGGAACCCTCTGCCTTTCTTCCCTGGGGGTCGGAGAAACGCCCGACGCCACCAGGGCCACCCGTTTGGACAGCTCCCGGATTTCCCGCAACGCCCAGAGGTTGGCAACCACCAGGATCAGGAGCAGAATCGCAAGGGCACCTCGGGTCCACGCCGGGTAACGCTTTTTCGCTCGGGGGCCTGCCCCCGCCCAGATTAAACGCCGCAGGCCGAGCCACGCCCGGGTCAGGACGTACCGGAGGAGGCATCCTATACTGCAGAAACTCCGGCCCAGGCGCGAGATCCTACATTCGGCACAAATCCTCGCCCCGCACATCGCACAACGATACACCCCTTTCCTCTCGGGGTGCCGTTTGCAGACCTCAGGGGCCGAAAGCGTCACTTCTCGCACCTCGCCCGCAGAGCCGGTACGCGCAAGCAGCTCCTTCTTCCCGGACAAAGCCGAACACAGGGCCAACCGTTTCAAAGGTAGTGACACTCCGGACAAAAAGTCAAGCGCCCGCCCTGCGGAAGTACATTTCCCTGACCCCAATCGCCTCAGGAGCCCCATCGTACGCGGTCGGCCGGACAGGACCCGACGGATCCGAGAGGCCTGCGAGAGGCTCACCGTGCCCTGTAGCCATCATTAGCAGGATGATTGGGCGCACGCGGTTCCCATCCGAACCGGGGGGTTTCTCCGGCGAAGAATCCCGTTGAAATTGACCCATCCCTTGCCTAAATATAGCCGGATTCTGGACAAGGCAAGGAGGTGGGCGATGCGCAAAGCAGCCGTGTGTGTCTTTCTTGGGTGTATCCTTTTGGGTCCCCAGCTCCTGGCTCAGAAGCAAGGCCAGACGATTGAGCTGCTCACCCGAGACGCGAGCGGCAAGTACACCAAGGCAGGATGGAATCATTACGGCCCCGGTTACTGGCTTCTCGACCCGGAAACGGGCGTGTTGGAAGCCCACGGCGGGATGGGTCTTCTCTGGTACAGCGTGCGGAAGTTCAAGGATTTCGTTCTGGAGCTCGACTACAAAGTCGAATCCAGAAACGCCAATTCCGGGATCTTCCTCCGAGTCCCGGATGTACCCTCGAGCGACGATTATATCTATCACAGCTTCGAGGTGCAAATCTACGACCCCGGCACGGAGCACGGGGGGATTCACCAAACCGGCGCCATCTACGACGCGCACCCACCGACAGAGCTCGCCTCCAAACCACCGGGCGAGTGGAACCATTACAAGATCACCTGCGTGGGCAAGCACATCACGGTGGAATTGAACGGCAAGGTCGTGAACGACTGGGACATGGTCGCCCCCATCGGCAAGATCAAAGACTTCGCCCTTGAGGGCTACATTGGCCTGCAGAACCACGACTGGGACACACGGATCTGGTTCCGCAACGTTCGCGTGACGCCCCTGAACGAGTAATCAGCAAGCGCCGGCTCTGCATTGCGGGGACGTCTGAGGGCGCGCGCTCCCCTTTTCTGCCTTGGCGGAGGGGTTTGCGCGGGAAGAGGTTTTGCTTTTTCGACGACGGCCAAGACCCACACAGGAGGTACTCCGGATGCGGCGGGTGCTTCTTGCCATCGGTTTCCTCCTCGTCCTCCCGGGGGTGCTTCGGGCCGATGCCGTAAAGGTCACTTCCCCCAGTGGCCGGATCGAGGTAGAGATTGGGATCAACGCCCTTTCGGCCCCGTTTCCGCGGGACAATTACCTGACCTACACGCTCCGTTACGACGGCAAGGACCTCACTCGCCCTTCTCCTATCTGGCTCGAGCTAGCCGACGGCCCGCCGATCGGGCGTGAGGCCGAGATGGTCGACTGGTGGGTGCGTGAAATCGACGAAATGACTGAGCTTTACTACGGGAAGAACCGCTACCTTGTCGACCGGTGCCGAGAGCTGACGGTAATTTTGCGCGAGCCGGGAGCTCCGGGACGGTGGTACGAGCTCCAGGCGCGGGCTTACGACGACGCCGCAGCCCTGCGCTTGCGACTGCCCCGCCAGCCCGGCCTTGCCCGCGTCGTCGTCCGTCAGGAGCACACGTTTGTCCGACTCCATCCGGGAGTCGCGTACGCTTTGCAGCTCAAAGGATTTCGTACGAACTACGAGAACACCTATACCGTGGCGCCCACGGGTCAGCTTCCGCGCGAGGGGGTCATCGGCCTTCCCATTCTCATTGATCTTGAAACAGGGCCCTGGATTTCGATCACCGAGGCAAACCTCGATGACTACCCGGGCCTGTACCTTGTGCCGTTTCCCGATGAATCCGGGACGTTCGTAAGCCGTCTGGCACCCCTGCCCGACGATGAGCAACTGGCGGCGCGGATCGAGTTGCCTCACGATCTCCCCTGGCGAGTGTTCTGGATCACCGACCACCCGGGGAAGCTCATCGAGTCCGACGTCATCCTCGCGTTGAATGAGCCAAGTCGGATCGAGAACCCGTGCTGGATTGTTCCGGGAAAGGCCGCCTGGCCCTGGTGGAGCCGCCGGACCGTAGTCGGCCGCTCCTTCCAGGGCGGGATGAACACGGCGACCCAGAAGTACTATATCGACTTTGCCGCGGAGGCCGGCCTGGAGTATCTCTTGATCGACGCCGGCTGGTATGGGGACCACCGCGACCCCCGCGCCGATATCACCAAGACCGTGCCTGAAATCGACATGCCGGAGATCATCCGCTACGCCGAGCATCGTGGAGTCGGGGTGATCCTCTGGGTCAATTGGCAATGTCTGGATCGGCAGATGGAGGAAGCTCTCGCCCTTTACGAGAAATGGGGAGTCAAGGGGGTCAAGGTCGATTACATGGACCGCGACGATCAGGTCATGGTTAACTTCTACAAGCGGGTCGTTCGGTCAGCCGCTCGGCACCACCTGATTGTCGACTTTCACGGCGCGTTTAAGCCTACGGGGTTGTGTCGCACCTATCCCAATCTTCTCACACGGGAGGGTGTCTTGGGCCTCGAGTACAGCCGTTGGAGCGATCGTTGCTCGCCGGAACACGAGGTGACCATCCCCTACATCCGGATGCTCGCAGGCCCGATGGACTTCACACCTGGGGCATTCCACGTGGCCACGCGCGAAAGCTTCATCCCCCGTGCAACGCCGCCTATGGCCCAGGGCACACGAGCTCACCAGCTGGCAATGTACGTGGTCTACTACAGCCCGCTCCAGATGCTCGTCGATCATCCCTCATCCTATTGGGGTCAGACGGGCTTCGAATTCCTGAAGGCAGTGCCGACGGTGTGGGACGAAACGCGCTTCCTACAGGGGAAGGTGGGCGACTACATCGTATTGGCCCGTCGGCACAGGGATGAGTGGTACCTGGGTTGCATGACCGACTGGGAACCGCGGGATCTGGAAGTACCGCTGCGATTCCTCGGGCGGGGCCGCTACCTCGCCCAAATCTACGCCGATGGCGACGAGGCCGACAAGGTGCCAACAAGTGTGAAAGCCGAAGTGCGCGAAGTCACGGCCGCCGACACGCTCCACGTCCATTTGGCGCCGGGAGGGGGATGCGCCGTCAGGTTCGTACCGACATGGTCTCCTTGACGTATCGGCACGGGGCGAGAGATGGAAATCACGACAGGATTTCTGGAACACAAGCAGAAGGCAGCTCAGAACTGCTTCGGACCGCTCCTCGTTCTCATGCTCCTCACCGGAAGCCAAGGGATCCGCTGTTCTCGAGCCCAACAGGCGGACCCCCACTACATCCAGGAGATTCGCGCCTGGCATCAGAGGCGGATTGAGCGACTGACGCAGCCCGAGGGTTGGCTCTCGCTGGTCGGTCTGCACTGGCTGAATCCAGGGGAAAACCGCTTCGGCAGCGACCCGTCCAATGATCTTGTCTTCCCGGAGAAAGCGCCCAAACAGATGGGGTCCTTCTTCCTGGAAGGGAGGGAGATCCGGGTCGAAATCCGAGAGGGCATCGAGGTCCGGTGCGGCGACTCCCTGGTGAAGAGCATGAGGCTTCAGACCGATGAGCAGGGCCCTCCCAGCGTGCTTCGCTGGGGTACGCTTAGCTGGTACGTGATCCGGCGGGGAGACCGCTACGCCGTGCGGGTGAAGGACAGCGAGAGCCCAACGCGGCTCCAGTTCAAAGGGATCGAGATGTTCCCGATAGATCCGCGCTGGCGAATTAAGGCTCGCTTCGAACCGTACCCCTCTCCGAGAAGGATTCCCGTCCCCACTGTCGTGGGAACCATCGAAGAGATGATCAGCCCTGGCACCTTGGCTTTTGAGGTCAAGGGCAAGACGTACCGCCTCCAGGCTTTCCGGGAAGAGGGCGACACCGGCTTTTTCGTCGTCTTCGGGGACCGGACAAACGGAGCCGAGTCCTACGGCGCCGGCCGCTTCCTGGCTGTCGACGCCCCCGCGGAGGACAACACGACCTGGATCGATTTCAACAAAGCCTACAATCCTCCGTGCGCCTTCACCCCCTATGCCACCTGTCCGCTGCCGCCAGAGGAGAACGTGCTACCGATCCGCATCCCCGCGGGCGAGAAGAAATACGGGAGGGGACATCCGTAGACGGCCTTTTCGGCCAATCCTCCCCGGTCCCTTGTCGTGGCTGAGTCCAAAAACAAAGGCCCCGACAGCTCGAGCTGCCGGGGCCCAGGATTCAGCGCTGAGCGATCTCAGTACATGCTGCTCGGCGGCGTCGTAGCCTTCTCCTCCTCCGGCTTCTCGACCACGGTGGCTTCCGTCATCAGGAGCAGTCCGGCCACACTTGCGGCGTTCTCGAGGGCTACGCGCGCCACCTTAGCGGGGTCGATTACACCGGCCTGGTAGAGATCCTCGAAGGTCTCCGTCTCGGCGTTGAAGCCGAAGCCGTCCTTCCCTTCCTTCACTCTCTGGACGACCACGGAGCCTTCCCAACCGGCGTTTTCCGCGATCTGGCGCAGCGGCTCCTCCAGGGCGCGGCGGACGATGTCCACCCCGATCTTCATGTCGCCCTCGAGCTTCAGGTTATCGAGAGCCTTCATGGCGCGGATGAACACAACGCCGCCACCCGGCACGATGCCCTCCTCAACGGCAGCGCGGGTGGCGTGCAGGGCATCCTCTACCCTGGCCTTCTTCTCCTTCATCTCGACTTCCGTAGCAGCGCCCACTCGGATCACTGCCACTCCACCGGCCAGCTTAGCCAGACGCTCCTGGAGCTTCTCGCGATCGTAGTCGCTCGTGGTGGTCTCAATCTGCTTCTTGATCTGGGCGATACGCGCTTGGATATCCTCCGTCCGGCCGCCGCCCTCTACGATCGTGGTGTTGTCCTTGTCGATCACCACGCGCTTCGCGGAGCCAAGGTCGGACAGAGTGGCATTCTCCAGTTTGAAGCCGGCTTCCTCGGAGATCACCCGGCCGCCGGTTAGGATGGCAATGTCCTCCAGCATGGCCTTACGGCGATCGCCGAAGCCCGGCGCCTTCACGGCAGCCACGCGCAGGGTCCCACGCAGCTTATTGACGACCAGCGTTGCTAGGGCCTCGCCTTCCACATCCTCAGCGATAATCAGCAACGAGCGGCCCATCTGCGCCACCTTTTCGAGGATGGGCAGAAGGTCCTTCATCGCGCTGATCTTCTTGTCGTGGATGAGAACGAGAGGCTCCTCGAGGATGGCCTCCATGGTGTCAGGGTTGGTGATGAAGTAGGGGGATAGGTAACCGCGGTCGAACTGCATTCCCTCGACCACTTCCAGGGTGGTCTCGGTCCCCTTAGCCTCCTCGACGGTGATCACACCGTCCTTGCCAACTTTCTCCATGGCGTCGGCGATCAGCTCGCCAATCGCCTTGTCATTGTTGGCCGAGATGGCGCCTACCTGAGCGATCTCCGTCTTTCCGGGCAACGGCTTAGCGAGGCGCTTGATCTCCTCAACCACAGCTTTCACTGCCTCGTCGATGCCGCGCTTGATGTGCATCGGGTTGGCACCCGCTGTTACGTTTTTCAAGCCTTCCCGGAAGATCGCCTGCGCCAGCACGGTTGCTGTCGTGGTGCCGTCGCCAGCGACATCGCTGGTCTTGGAGGCCACCTCTTTCACCATCTGCGCACCCAGGTTCTGGAACGGATCTTCGAGCTCGATCTCCTTCGCAACCGTAACGCCGTCCTTCGTAACCGTGGGTGCACCGAACTTCTTGTCCAGAACCACATTCCGGCCCTTCGGGCCGAGGGTCACCTTTACGGCTTCTGCCAGAATATCTACGCCCTTCTTGAGATTAGCACGAGCCTCTGCGTCAAACTGTAGGAGCTTGGGCATATCGCAACACCCTCCTTTCGTTGTGGGTTCGGATCGGTCGCACGACCCTATCGTCGCTCAGATAATGGCGAGAATATCGGACTCACGCATGATGAGATACTGCTCACCGTCGATCTCGACTTCGGTTCCGGCGTACTTGCCGAACAGCACTTTATCGCCGACCTTTACCTCCATCGGCACCCGCTTGCCATTCTCGTCAATCTTGCCGGGTCCAACCGCAACGACCTCACCCTTCTGAGGCTTTTCCTTCGCGGTGTCGGGGATAATGATCCCACCCTGCTTTTTCTCCTCCTCCTCGATGGGCTTGACTACCACGCGATCTGCCAGCGGCTTAATGTTCATAGACTTACCTCCTTCGCTTGAGTCCCTATGCATTACGCTACCGTCGTTAGCACTCTCTTCTGGAGAGTGCTAATACCAGGCTCTAAATATAGGAATCCGCGAAAAATAGTCAAGCGGATTCTTGCCCCGACCACTATTCCGTCCAGGCGTGATAAGCTGACCAAATGTCCCGGTCCCCGACCCGGACGATCGGGCCCTATGGAGTTGCGCCGAACGAGCATTCCAGATCACACCGGTCAGGTAGCATCGCCCATCCCGTGCGTCCGCGCCTGATTTTCTCCTTGACATTGACTACGGTCACAGATATATTGCGAACGCTTGATTCGGACCAGCGACGAACAGGCACAGTGGGCACGTTGCGTCGGCGTGTGGGAGGGAGAGCTGAGGTGCTAGCCGGGGGGGAAAGCTGCTGCGGGAACGACCTCCCGCCCCCCATGGGTCCACCTGTCTCGCTCCTCCACATCATCCCGAAGGAACTGCACTCAAACCCGCCCGTGCGAAGAATTGAATTGATCGGTCCAGTGAGGAGTCAGAGATGGAAAACGGGATGAAGGAGTTTGTGGAGTACGTCGTCAAGCACCTGGTGGACCATCCGGATCAGGTCCGCGTCTCGGAGGTCTTCGGCGAGACGACCACCGTGTACGAACTGCGCGTCGCGCAGCGCGACATGGGCAAGGTCATCGGCAAAAACGGCAGAACGGCGCAGGCGATCCGCGTGCTCCTCAATGCAATCGCCCGCAAGTCCGGCAAGCACGCGACGCTGGAAATCCTCGAATGATGCACAGGAGGGACCAGCCCTCTGGGTCCTATCGATGGTAGGGGTGGCCAATCAGGAGGGTAAAGGCGCGATAGAGTTGTTCGGCCAAGACGAGAAGGGCAATTTCGTGCTGAAGGGTCATGGCCGAGAGGCGAAGGCGTAGATGAGCCTGGCCTAGAAGGGGGATGGATACGCCGTCTGCTCCCCCCACAACGAACACCGTTCTGCGCCGCGTTCCCAGTTGTCCCTGCAGCCAAGAAGTAAACCGCACGCTGTCAAACTCCTCACCTCGCTCATCGAGGATTACCAGATAGTCCTCCGGGGTGATGTGCCGCTTCAATCTCTCCGCCTCTTCCTGCAAACGCAACTCCTTTAGGCCTTGAGCCGACGGGCGCACCCAGCGCCATTCCGCCCTCCAGTTCCCCAGCCGACTTAGATACCGAAGGACCAGTTCCTCAAGGCATTTCTCCTTCGGCCTTCCTACGGTCAGGACAAGAATCTGCACGGTCTCCTCTGGCGCGCCGCCAAGGGACTATCTTCACCCTTCGACTGGCCTAATGCGTCCAGGCCACTGTCTGCGCGGGCGCGGTTCGCGCCCGCCTCCTGACGGGCTTCGTCGGCTACCGGCGACATGCCGTTTTCCTGCTCGGGGTCCCGAGCACGTCCTCTTCCCTGCGTCCAAGCGCTGGGCTTGCCGGCGCCCTGGCTCGTCCGTGAGCTTGCCTTAGTCGTCCTGCGAGGAGACGCGGTCTATTCTTACCCACTCCACCCGCTTGCGGCTCGTGCTAAGAACCCGGAAAGACCAGGGGCCGGCGCGGAAGACCTCCCCCACCCGTGGGATCCTTCCGGCCAACTCATTGAGCAGTCCGGACACCGTAGCGTAGTCGCCGCGCGGAAGCTCCATCCCGAACGCTTCGCTCAGGTAGCCAATTTCTGCCCTGCCGCTAACCAGGAACGAGTTCTCCTCCAACTTCCTCACAAGGCGCTCTTCCTCGTCGAACTCATCGCGAATCTCGCCGAACAGCTGCTCGACCAGATCTTCGATTGTGAGGAGGCCCTCGGTACCCCCGTACTCGTCCACCACCACAGCCAGGTTCACGCGCTCTCGCTGCATCCGGCGCAAGACCCGCGCCGCCAGAGCGTTTTCCGGCACCGCAAGCACCGGACGAATGGCCGACCTCCACTGTTCAGGATTGTGGAACAACTCGAGCACGTGGATGAAGCCTTTGACGTCGTCGAGGTCTTTGCCGATGACAAGGAGACGAGAATACCCGGATTCCTCAAACTTTCGCCGCACGGCATGAACCGAGTCGCTCAGGCGCACCGCCTCAATCTCTGTGCGTGGGATCATCAAGTCCCGGACCCGCTGGTGGCCCAAGCGGAAGAGGCGAGAGATCAGGACCCGTTCCCTCCGATCGAGGACTCCCTCCCGTCCCTCGGGGGCAAATAGCTGTTCCAGATCCTTTCGCGTGATCAGCGCCTCCGCTTCGCGCGGAGACAGGCCGACCAGCTTGATGGCCACTCGGCTTACTCCACGGAGCAAGAGGACGACAGGGGATAGGACGTACTCAAAAAAAGTAACCAGACCGGCTACCGGGATCGCTATCCGATCTGCAGAGGCCCGGCCCAGCGACTTCGGTAAAACCTCGCCGAGCAGCAGAATTCCCGCTGTGGAAACGACGGCGATCACCGTCTCTCGGAGGTAAGGGTCCAGTTTGAGGGCCAGTAGGGAAGACCACGCTACGGTGGCGATCGTATTCCCTACCACGCACGTCGCCAGAAAGCGGTCCGGGGCATTGCGAAAAGCGACGACGCGCTTTGCCCCCTTTACCCGTAGGCGCTGGAGTGCTTCAAACTTGAGACGGTTGAGCGAGACTAAGACCGTCTCGCCTCCAGAGAAGAAAGCGGAGAGAGCCAGGGCAAGTAGGATGAGGAGGGTCTCTGTCATTCCCGGATACGAATGCGGCCCGCCGTCACGTCTACCAGCTTGTTCAGCAGCTTGTCCCGGCTTTCCGCGGGCACCGTCACAAGCAGCGAAACCCGCTCGGCGAACTGCGAACGAACGATCGTTCCCCCCTGTTCGCGCACGACCTGCTGCACCAGGTCGTAATACGCGTAGGGGACCTGGACCGAAACCTCCACCTGGGGAGACTTCTCTATTGGCCCCGCGTCCTCAAGGGCAGCCGAAGCCGCCGCGGAGTAAGCGCGGACCAATCCCCCCGCCCCAAGCTTGATTCCCCCGAAGTATCGGGTGACCACCACCGCCACATCGGTCAAGCCTTTCCCCTCGATGGCCTGGAGGATGGGCCGACCGGCGGTGCCTGCAGGCTCGCCGTCGTCATCGAAACGATACACCGCCTGCGCACCGTATCCCACACGGTAGGCCGAGCAGTTGTGCGTGGCATCGCAGTAGTGCACTTTGACGCCGTGGATCGTCTCCTCCGCTTCCTCGACCGACGAGACGGGGAAAGCCTGCGCGATAAAGCGAGACCCCTTAATCGCGAGTTCGGCTTTCCCCAGGCGGGCGACCGTGCGAAAACGCACCGTTTCTGCCATCGAGCTCACACTCCGCGCCGGGCCTGCGTGAGGAAAAGGTAACGCACAATGCGGCTTCGGTCCGATTCCCGAATCATCACAAACTCGAGGCCGCATCGGAAACCAATCCCCTCGCCACTCTCATATCTCTCGACTCGCACCACCCGGCCGGTAGCGACGACGGGCGACCCACCGTCTGGGAGGAACAGCGTGAGTTCGACGAGATCGTCCTTTTGGTAGGGCTCGTCGAGCCGAAGGAGCACGCCGCTACCGCTGAGGTCGAGGGCCTCTGCCTCGCGCTCGACTTCGATCTTGCGTTTGCCCTCGGGTCGCACAAAACGCCTGGTGCTGACCGGGAAGCGCACCGGCAGCCGGAAATGCGAGCGTCGCTGGATCCGGGTGATGGCGCCGTCGTCGCGCCGCAACGTGAGAATATCTCTGCTCTCGTCCGCAGCCACGACCACGGTCGCAAACTGGTAGAGGGCATCAGGTCGGACAAAGGTCACGTAAACCGCTTTTCCGGGAGCGAAGTCGAGCTTCTTCTCGCTGAGGCTCGTCAGGGCCACCGTCAACGTCTCCTTGCCCAGAGACAGGAGGACCGTCTCATTGGCGAAATCGACCACATCGCGATTCTCATGGACCACCACATTCTGTCCGGGTTCAAGGCAAGGCTCCAAAACCTTCCTCCTGCCGGCTTGTACAGAGATGGCTTCGTCCGCTACCCGTTCGCCCCTGCCAGCCGCCTCAAAGATACCCTCGCAGGACCACAAAAGCAACACGCTTAGACCGGGGGCGGACGTATTACCGGAGCCCCAAGCCGGTATCGGCAAGAATTGGCAAGCTGGAGGACGTGTGGGCAGTCACCTCGCCGGCGAAGAAGCCGTTGATCTGTTCCGCCCAGCGAAAGAAGCGGTGAGGGTGCAATTACAGGCAGAGGTCACAGCGGAGGATAAGCGCGCAAGACCGAAGGCGGAGCACCCTTTTCCTGTGCATCGATGCTCCGCCGATCGGTTCGCCTTGCTCATCGAAGGGGATTCAGGAACCCGCCATTTTGTTGCGGTGCGAGGCGTCCTACACGCGGCTGCGGCTTGCGCTCTCTTTGATCAGGTGGCGAGCGATGACGTTGCGCTGGATCTGGTTCGTCCCCTCGTAGATCTGGGTGATCTTGGCATCGCGCATGTACTTCTCAATCGGATATTCGCGCATATAACCGTAGCCGCCGAAGATCTGCACGGCGTCGGTGGTGACGCGCATGGCCACGTCGCTGGCGAAGAGCTTGGCCATGGCCGACACCTTGCCATAATCTTTGCCCCCGCGATCGATGTAACGGGCCACGGCGTAGATGAGGGCACGAGCGGCTTCGATTTCGGTAGCCATGTCGGCCAGCATGAACTGAATGCCCTGGAACGAGGAGATGCTCTGGCCGAACTGCTTGCGCTGCCGCGCGTAGTCCACCGCCAAGTCAAGTGCGCCCTGGGCGATGCCGAGCGCCTGAGCGGCTACGCCAGGGCGAGATTGATCGAGGGTTTGAAGGGCGATGACGAACCCCATACCCTCGCGTCCCAGCAGGTTTTCCTTCGGGATGCGGCAGTTTTCGAAGTGGATCTCGGCCGTGGCAGAGGCCCGGATTCCCATCTTGTCCTCTTTCTTGCCGATAACCAGTCCTGGCGTGTCCGCTTCCACGATGAAGGCCGAGGCCCCGCGGCTCCCTTTGGAGGGGTCGGTGAGGGCGATCACCGTGTAGACACCAGCCACCCCGCCGTTGGTGATGAAGTGCTTTGTGCCGTTCAGGACGTAGTAGTCCCCGTCACGCGTGGCGGTGGTGCGGAGAGCCCCCGCGTCTGAGCCCGCTTCCGGCTCGGTGAGGCAGAAAGCCGCCAGTATCTCCCCTTCGGCGATCTTCGGCAGGTACTTTCGCTTCTGCTCGGGCGAGCCGGCCAGAAGGATGGGCATCGCCCCCAGTGCCGTGCCCGCGACCGCCAAGGCGATACCGGCACAAGCGCGCGATAGCTCTTCGGTCACCAGCACAAGCCCCATGATCCCCATGCCAAGACCGCCGTACTCCTCAGGGATGGCTACGGCAAACAGACCGGCCTCGCGAAACACCTGGACCATATCCCAGGGGAAGTCGCCGGTCCGATCGTAATGGGCGGCCACAGGCCGTACCTTTTCCTCCGCGATCTTTCTGGCCAGTTGCTGAAGTTCCTTCTCCGCATCCGTCAGGAAGTAGTCCATTGCCTCCCTCACGCCCCTTGGTTCTGGAGTTGTCGCAAGGCCTCGCGGGCGGCCTGCTGTTCTGCGACCTTCTTGGTTCGTCCGGTACCAATGCCCCGCGCGCGGCCGGCCACATCCACCTCAACCGTAAACATCTTCTCGTGATCCGGTCCTTCCTCCCTCACCACGCGGTAAACGGGGTTGCCCCAGTTGCGCGCCTGGGCAAACTCCAGGAGCTCGCTCTTGTAGTTCCGAAGCATCTCCTCGTGCAGGAGCGCATCCATCCCCGCAAGGATGTGGCGGCGCACAAAACGCATGGCCTCCTGGAACCCGCCGTCCAGGTAGATCGCCCCGATCAGGGCCTCCAGGCAGTCGGAGAGGATGGAAGGCCGCTCCCGCCCTCCGCTGCGTTCCTCGGCCTGGCTCATCCGGATGTGGTCACCGAGGCGGATCTGCCGGGCTACTCGCGAGAGGACCTGCTGGCTCACCACCAGGGACTTGATGCTCGTCAGTTCCCCCTCGGGCTTCCGTGGGAAGCGCCGGAACAGGTACTCCGTCACCGCCAGGCCGAGCACGGCATCGCCCAGGAGTTCCAAGCGCTCGTTAGAGTCCAGTCTGTTGGCTTTGGACCCCGCTACGAAGGAACGATGGGTGAGGGCTTGCTCCAGGAGCTCGTGGTTCCGAAATCGGTACCTGATCAGCCGTCCGATCTCGCGTATCCGTTTCTCCTCCCCAGCGGCCCTGTGGGGCAGGAGCCAGGCAAACAGTTTCTTCCACCGCGAGACGCCTCTGGTGCGGGCCCATCCCTGGGTCTGCGGCCTGCGCGGTTTCGCCGCAGCCCCGGTTTCCTGCACCCCCGCCGTTTTTGCGCGGCCGTCGCCTTTTGCCAACGCCTTCACCCCTCGAACCGCTTGACCGCGAGACAGACGTTGTGACCACCGAAGCCGAAGGAGTTGGAAATGGCGGCGCGCACCTCTCGCCGGATAGCCCGATTGGGGACGTAGTTGAGGTCGCACTCCGGGTCGGGCTTTTCGTAATTGATCGTGGGGTGGATAATGCCGTCCCGTATCGTCAATACGGTGGCCACGAGCTCCACCGCCCCTCCAGCGCCCAGCAGATGCCCAATCATCGACTTGGTAGAACTCACCGCCAGGGAATAGGCGTGTTCCCCGA
>JAPDPT010000057.1:14324-24858 GCA_034506315.1 candidate division KSB1 bacterium
GTTGTAGAGGGTGCTGGTACCGTGCGCGTTGATGTAGTCGATATCTTCGGGCTTGAGGCCAGCATCCTGGAGGGCAAGCCACATCGCGCGAGCAGCCCCCTCCCCTCCCGGTGCCGGCGCGGTGATGTGGTAGGCGTCGGCCGTGTAACCGGCCCCTGCCATCTCGGCGTAGATCCTGGCTCCCCGTCTCTTGGCATGTTCCAGCTCTTCCAGGACCAGGACGCCCGCGCCTTCTCCCATCACGAAGCCGTCCCGATCGGCGTCGAAGGGACGGCTGGCGCGCTCGGGCTCGTCGTTGCGGGTAGAGAGCGCCTTCATCGCGTTAAAACCTGCGACCCCCATCGGCAGGATGGCCGCCTCGGTTCCGCCGACGATCATCACGTCGGCCCGTCCGTCCCGCACCATCTGAAAGCCTTCGCCGATCGCATGGGAGCTGGAAGCGCAAGCCGACACCGTCGCGTAGTTGGGCCCCTTGAAGCCGTGCATGATGGACACATGGCCCGGCACAATGTCCGCGATCAGCATGGGAATGAAAAAGGGGCTGATCCGTTTGGGCCCGTAGTCGAACAGCTTCTTGATCTCCGAGGAGAAGGTCTCCATTCCCCCGATCCCGCTGGCAATGATCACCCCCACGCGCTCCTTGTCGACGTTGCTGTTCACAAGGCCGGCATCTTCGATCGCCAGGTTAGCAGCGGCCACCCCGTACTGGCAGAAGCGATCCATCCGGCGCGCTTCTTTGCGGTCCATGTAATCTTCCGGACGGAAATCCTTAACCTCGGCGGCAATCTTGGTTTCGTAGTCCGTGGTATCGAAGCGGGTAATCGGACCCACACCGCTCCGGCCCTCCACGAGGGCCTTCCAGAAGGTCTCCAACGTGTTGCCCACCGGGGTAATGACACCCATCCCGGTAATCACGACCCTTCGTCTGAGGCTCATAACGATCCCCGATCTTGGCCACCTTTCCTTCCCCTGGGACCGGCGGAAAAAGCCATCGCTATGGGGCTGTCCTATGCTGGCGTTCTATCCGGGGTTTCGGACTGGCACAGCTTCTTTGGCCGAGGCACCGCCTCCGCACGAGGATACCCTTCTCCCCGCCCGGCTCGCGACGCCCCGCTGCGCTTCCGCTCGGCCCGGGACGCCGTACCTGGGGGTGCGGGGATTGACGCACCCCCAGGGATCCGTCTGATCTTCGTGCTATCGATAGGGGGCTAGGTCTCAGGGGGTTATTCTTGCTCCTTGGCGGCGAGCTTTTGCTTCAGATATTCCAGCGCCTTCCCGACGGTGGTCAGCTTTTCGGCTTCCTCGTCAGGGATTTCGATCCCGAACTCTTCTTCGAAGGCCATTACCAGCTCTACGGTGTCGAGGGAATCGGCACCCAGGTCATCGATGAAGGAAGCATCGGGGGTTACTGCGTCCGGTTCGACACCGAGTTGCTCGACGATTATCTCGCGGACTCGATCTTCCAATGCCATTCCTGTTTCCTCCTCTTTCGGTTTGGCCGTTGCTTCTTTCCCTCACATCAGCATGCCGCCGTCCACTTGGATGACTTGGCCGGTGATGTAGGCGGCATCCTCCGAGACGAGAAAGGCCACAACCCTGGCCACATCTTCCGGCGCCCCGGCTCGCCCCAAAGGGATCCGCTCCAGATAGGCCTTCTTGACCTCCTCTGGCAAGGAGCGGGTCATCTCGGTCTCAATGTAGCCTGGCGCTACGGCGTTGACCGTGATCCCGCGCGAAGCCAGTTCCTTCGCCGCGGACTTGGTCAGTCCGATCACCCCGGCTTTGGACGCCGCATAGTTGGCCTGCCCAGCATTGCCCATCAACCCCACCACCGAGGAGATGTTCACGATCCTGCCAGAGCGCTGGCGCATCATGGGGCGCGCCGCGGCCCGCAGGCAATTGAACGTCCCCCGCAGGTTCACCTCGATCACCTTTTCCCAGTCCTCGTCTCGCATCCGCACAAGCAAACCGTCGCGGGTGATCCCTGCGTTGTTCACCAAAATATCAATCCTGCCGAACTGAGCAAGCGTTTGCTCCACGAGCCTTTCAGCCTCTTCCGACTTCGAGACGTCGGCAATCAGAGCCACCGCTTGCTGACCCCGGGATCGGATTTCCGCCGCCGTCTGCTCCGCCTCCTCCAGCCGAATGTCGGAGACCACCACGCGGCACCCCAGCTCGGCCAGCCGCAAGGCAATAGCCTTTCCGATGCCCCGCGCTGCCCCCGTCACGACCGCCACCTTTCCCTCAAGACTCGTCACGGCTCAGCTCCCCTTAATTGGTTGAGAATCTCCCGGAGTTCCTCCGCTTTTCCCGCGGCCATGCCTTTCGCCTCACGATCCACACGGCGCAGAAGGCCAAGGAGCACATTTCCCGGACCGACCTCGTAGAACGTGTCGAAGCCGTCCGCCAACATCCGGCGCAGTGATTGCTCCCACAGGACCGGCGAAGACAGCTGCTTCTGCAAGGCCTCACGGAGACCGCGCGGGTCCCTCTCCGGTTGGCCCGTCGAATTGCAATAGACCGGTACGCGCGCGGGGTTCAGCTCGACATCCTGCAATATTTTGGCGAACGATTCCGCCGCGGGGGCCATTAAGGGGGAGTGAAAAGCCCCGCTTACAGGGAGGGGGATCACCCGTTTGGCACCCGCCTGGCGGGCAAGCTCTGCCGCCCTCTCCACCGCGGGGGGCGAGCCCGAGATGACGATCTGCCCCGGAGCATTGAAATTTGCCGGCCCCACCCACTCGGCCTCGTTCCGGGCCTGGACACACACTCGCTCCACGTCCTCCGGGCTGAGTCCTAACACCGCTGCCATCGTCCCTGGGTTTCGGCGTCCGGCCTCCTGCATCTCCTTGCCCCGCGTCGCTACCAGCCGCAGCGCGGTCTCGAACTCCAGCACTCCCGCTGCAACCAGAGCCGAGTATTCACCCAGGCTATGCCCGGCTACGCCGTCGAAATGCAGGCCCGCTTGCTCCAGGATCTTCAGGGCCGCGCAACTGTGCACGAAGATGGCCGGCTGCGTGTATTGGGTCTGGACCAGCACCTCCTCGGGGCCCTCGAAACAGATGGACTGCAGCGGAAAGCCGAGCACGGCCTCGGCACGGGCAAAAAGCTCCCGTGCTGCGGGGAAGGCCTCCACCAAATCCTTGCCCATACCCACGTACTGCGATCCTTGCCCAGGGAAGAGCAGTGCCACCGCCATCGGCGCCCTCGGTCGTGCACGGTTGAGGATCAGAACCGCACAAGAGCAGAGCCCCAGGTGAAACCGGCCCCAAAGGCCACCAGCAGCACCAGATCCCCCTCGCGGATTCTGCCTTCCTGTTTCGCCTCCGCCAGGGCGATAGGGATCGAAGCGGCCGAGGTGTTGCCGTACTTGTGGATGTTGACGAAAACCCTCTCAGGGGGGATCTTCACCCGCTTGGCCGTGGCCTCAATGATCCGCGAGTTCGCCTGATGGGGGATGAGAAGACTCACGTCGTCGCCCGTCAGGCCGTTGCGCTGCAGAATGTACTCAGCCGCCTCGCCCATGGCCGTTACGGCGTACTTGAACACCTCCCTGCCCTCCATCTTGATGTAGTGGAACTTCTCGTCCACCGTCTTGTGGGAGGCGGGATACCGGGTACCGCCGCCCGGCATGTACAGGAGTTCGTAGAGGCTACCATCGCTTTTCAGATAGGTATCCAGGATTCCGCGACCGCTGCCATCGGCAGGCACTACGATTGCTGCGCCCGCACCGTCTCCGAAGAGGACGCAGGTGGCACGATCCTCATAGTCGGTGATCCGGGAAAGAACCTCCGCGCCCACCACGGCGATCGTGCGGAACTGGCCCGCCGCAATGAGGCCGTTGGCCACGCTCAATCCGTAGATGAAGCCGGAACAGGCGGCGGCGATGTCGAAGGCGGCCGCCCCTTTGGCCCCCAGCTTGTCCTGGACAAAGCAGGCGGTGGAAGGGAATTGCATATCCCCCGTCACGGTAGCCACGACGATGGCGTCTAACTCTTCCACCTCCATTCCGGCATCGTCCAGGGCCCTCTGAACCGCCTCGGCCGCCAGATCCGAAGTGTTTGTCCCCTCCTCGGCGATGTGGCGGACTTCCATGCCGGTGCGGGTCTTGATCCATTCGTCTGTGGTGTCGACGATCTTCTCAAGATCGGAATTGGTCAGCAGTTTTTCGGGAACTGCGAACCCCAACCCCTTGATCATCGACGCCGTTTGCTTCGTCACGGTCCACTCCATCCCATTGAGTCAGTTGTTCGGCGATACGCTCGTTCACCCTGCCTTCGATCATCTTTCGGGCCTCGCGGATGGCATTGCGGATGGCCCGGGGACTCGACTTGCCGTGCCCGATGATCACGGTACCCTGGACTCCCAACAGAGGGGCCCCTCCGTACTGCTGGTAGTCGAAAATCTCGCGCAGACGCCGGAAGGTCGGCTTGAGGAGCCAGGCACCCAGCATCCGGAACACCTGCTTCCCGATGCGCCGTCGCAGGCTGGCCGTGTACAGCCCGCCGAAGCTCTCCCCGAACTTCAGGAGCACGTTCCCGGTGAAGCCATCGGTCACGACCACGTCGGCCAGGTCGTGGAGGACATCCCTTCCTTCGACGTTACCGACGAAGTTCAGATCACTTGCCTGCAGGAGCTCGTAGGCCCGCTGCACAAGCTCGGTGCCCTTTCCCGGCTCTTCCCCCACATTCAGCAATCCGACCCGGGGGCGTTCCAGATCGAACAGGACACCCATGAAGACCGAACCCATCACGGCAAATTGGAGCAGATCCCTGGGCCGGCAATCGACGTTCGCCCCCGCGTCGATGAGCAGACCGCGCCCGTTCTCTCGGGGAAGGAGAACGCCGATCGCCGGCCGCCTGACACCTGGAATCCGCCCCAGATGCAGCAGGGCCGCGGTCATGACCGCACCGGTATTGCCGGCCGAAACGACGCCGTCCACTTGCTGATCGCGAAGCAGCCGCATCGCCAGCACAATCGAGCTATCGGGCTTCTGCCGGACGGCCTGAGCGGGCGCCTCCCCCATGGCGATGTGCTGGCTGGCGTGCACGATTTCGATGGGCAAGTGGGCAATGCGAAAGTGCTTGCGAAGTTCCTCCCGGACGGCGCACTCCTCACCGACCAGGACGACCTCTACGCCCCCGTCCGCCATGCGGCAGGCTTCCACCGCACCGTGCACGGTGGCGGCTGGGGCGTGATCCCCTCCCATGGCGTCGACGGCGATTCGGACTCTCCTACCCATCAGCCGCTACCAGCCTTTGCCCTCGCCGAAGGTCAAAAAAAAGACCGCCCCGAACGGGAGGCCTTCACAATCCAATTGCCCTATCCGGGTTCGGTCCGCTTCCCCTTCCACCCGATTCCTTAGTCTCTGGGAATGAAGACCGAGCGTCCGGCGTAGTATCCGCAATTCGGACACGCACGATGCGGCAGCTTCGGCTGGTGGCAGTGGGAGCATTCCACCACCGTGGGCATGGCCGCTTTCCAATGCGTCCGCCGTTTGTCCCGGCGCGATCTGGAATGTCTCCGTTTAGGCAGTGCCATCGCGTATCCCTTTCCTTATCCGCGTTCCATAAGCTTCTTCAAGCTTTCCCACCGGGGATCGACCACCGGCTCCGGACATCGACATGGTTCCACGTTGAGGTTGGCTCCACAACGCGGACATAGCCCGCGGCATTCGGGCGAACACAGCCTTTTCCACGGGATGGCGAGGATCAACGTTTGGCGGACGTCATCGCCAATGTCGATCTCCAGGTCGCTCGGCTCGATGCGCCGAATCTCGTCGTAGCGCTTCTCCTCCTCGGGGGGAATCACCTTGCCCGAGAGGGTGTACAGGATGAGCATCCGATCCCGGATCTCGGCCACGAAGGGTTCCGCGCACCGGTCGCACACCAAATTCGCCCGCGTGGTCACCTCACCCTGAACCAGATATTCATCCCCCATCTTTGTGAGGCGGACCTCTAAGTGGATCGGATAATCGTAGCCGTACGAATCATCGAGCTCCACATCGGAGCGCAGGAAGTCGAACGCGTACTCATGTTCCCCCTCGGCCAACTGCGCAATGGAGATTTTCATGACTGAATTCCGTTCATCCTCAGAAGTGGTCGGCAATTTAACATCGGTCCCTCAATTAGTCAAGGGAAAATCCCCTGCCCGGCTCCTGCGGCCTTCGTCAGCGAATGCGCTCGTGGATGGCCCGGGCTGCCCGTCGCCCGTCCCCCATGGCGAGGATGACGGTCGCCCCTCCGCGCACAATGTCCCCTCCCGCGTACACCCGCTCGCGCGAAGTCTCACCCGTCTCCGGATCGACCTCCAGATACCCCCAGCGATTGGTCTTCAAGCCGGGGGTGGTGGAGATCAACAGGGGATTGGCCCCTTGGCCCACGGCCACCACGACCGTATCCACCTCCAGCCGGTGCTCCGAGCCTGGGATGGGCACAGGACGCCGGCGGCCCGATTCGTCTGGCTCGCCCAGTTGCATGCTGATCAGCTCGATCTCCTTCACCCATCCCTTGTCGTCGCCGATGATGCGGGTCGGGTTTTCGAGAAGGCGGAACTGGACCCCTTCCTCCTCGGCGTGGTGGATCTCCTCCAGACGAGCGGGCATCTCGGCCCGCGAGCGCCGATAGATGAGATACGCGTTCTCGGCGCCCAGACGCAAAGCGGTGCGCACGGCGTCCATGGCCGTGTTGCCGCCCCCGATTACGGCCACGTTCTTGCCCTTCTTGATGGGCGTGTCCCACTCCGGGAACATGTAGGCTCGCATAAGATTGGCCCGCGTCAGATACTCATTGGCCGAGTACACGCCGTTGAGGTTCTCGCCCGGGATGCGCATGAAGTGGGGGAGGCCGGCACCCACTCCCAGGAACACGGCGTCGAAGCGCTCCAGGAGCTCGTCCACGGTTTCGGTTTTCCCGATCACGTAGCTGGGTTCGAACTGTACGCCCAGGGAGGCCAGAAAATTGACCTCAGCCTCGAGGATGCTCTTCGGCAGACGGAACTCGGGGATCCCGTAGACCAGAACACCGCCCAAGGCGTGCAGGGCCTCGAACACGGTGACCTCGTGGCCTTGCTGGATGAGATCGGCGGCCACGGTCAGACCGGCCGGCCCCGAACCCACCACCGCCACCTTCTTCCCCGTGCGCCGCGGGATCGCGGGTCGTTGAATCTGGCCTGTTTCCCTCTCAAAATCGGCGACAAAGCGCTCGAGCCTCCCGATGGCCACCGACTCAAACTTCTTCGACAGGACGCAGGCCTTTTCGCACTGCTCCTCCTGCGGGCACACGCGTCCGCAGATGGCCGGCAGGAGATTGGTCGCTTTGATCCGACGCGCCGCGCCGAGAAAATCTCCTTTGGCTACCAGGTCAATGAAGCCCGGAATATCGATGTTTACGGGGCAGCCGGCGATGCAGGTCGGCTTCTTGCACTGCAGACAGCGAAGGGCCTCCTGGATCGCCAGCTCTTCCGTGTAGCCGTAGGGCACTTCGCGGAAGTTTCGGACCCTCTCCTTGGGATCCTGTTCCGGCATGGGCGTCTTGGTCGGCACTACTTCTCGCGGCATTGCTTCCTCCCAAAGGGACGGCTGGCTCAGCTTGCGGCGCGAGCCAGACCCGCTTCCTCAATCCTGCGCCGAAGCATTTCGAGGCTCATCTGCTCTTCCACCCGGTATTGAGCCAATCGTTTCATGAGCTCATCGAAGTCCACCTCATGGGCATCGAAATCGGGGCCGTCCACGCAGGCAAAGCGCGTTACTCCACCTACGGTGACCCGGCAGGCACCACACATGCCTGTACCATCGACCATGATGGGGTTGAGGCTGACACTGGTGGGAATGCCCGGGCGGCGCGTCACCTCAGCCACGGCCTTCATCATCGGCACCGGCCCAATGCAGAATACGTGGTCGATGCGCTCGGCGCGATCGATCATTTCCTGGAGAGGCCGGGTGACCAGCCCGTGAACCCCGTAGCTGCCGTCGTCGGTGCACACGATTAGCTGATGGGTGGCGGAGCGCATCTCCGCCTCCATGATCACCAGCTCCCGGGTCCGGGCGCCGATGATCCCAACCACTTCGTTGCCCGCCTCCTTAAGGGCCCTGGCGACGGGGTAAATCTCCGCCACACCGACGCCTCCCCCCATACACACCACGCGGCCGTAATGCCGGATCGGGGTGGGCCTGCCCAGCGGTCCCACCACATCCATCAGGAAATCGCCGGGCTCCTTGCGCCCGAGCTCCAGGGTCGAGTGTCCGATCTCCTGCACCACAAGGGTAATGGTGCCGCGTTCGGGATCGGCGTCCGCGATGGTCAGCGGAAAGCGCTCACCCTCCGGATGTACCCTTACGATCACAAATTGGCCGGGCTGCCGTTTGCGGGCGATTTGTGGGTGCTCGATCACAAACTTCTTGATGCCCGGCGCCAAGACTTCCTTAGCTACGATCTTCCGCATTTCCTGCTCCCGACCTGAGGAAACTTCCCTGCAGAACCAAATCCCCGATCGCCGCCGCGCGGGGAGAAGCGAGCATCGAGCCGGACACAGGGATCTTCAGTCGCTGACGGGTGCCACCGTTTCGAAAGGCACCGCCGCCTTCGACACAATGGCGGCCGTGTCCAAGGCGATCACCAGTTCCTCGTTGGTGGGGATCACCAGGACGGCTACCCGGGAGTCCGGAGAGCTGATGATCGCTTCCCGTCGGCGCACGGCAAGGCGGTTCTTCTCCTCGTCGATCTGGACTCCCAGGAACTCGAGCCCCTCGCAGCTCTTGCGGCGAACAATGGGCGAGTTCTCGCCGATGCCGGCCGTGAAGACGATGCCATCCAGCCCGCCCATGGCGGCGGCGTAAGCGCCAATATACTTCCGCACCCGGTAGCAGAACACGTCCAGAGCCAGCTGCGCTCGATAGTTGCCAGCCTCGGCCTCCGCTTCGATGTCGCGCATATCGCTGGACACGCCCGAGATCCCCAGAAGCCCGCTGTGCTTGTTGAGGAGGGTGTTGGCCTCATTGAGTCCGATTTCCTCGCGACCCATGATGTGGAGAATCACGGCGGGGTCGAGGTCGCCGCAGCGGGTCCCCATCAGGAGGCCTTCCAAAGGGGTGAAGCCCATGGTGGTATCGATTGAGATGCCGCCCTTCACCGCGGCCATGCTGCAGCCATTGCCGAGGTGGCAAGTGACCAGGCGGAGCGACTCCAGGGGCTCGCCCAGAAGCTCCGCCGCACGGCGCGAGACGTAGTAGTGGCTGGTCCCGTGGAAGCCGTAGCGGCGAATCCCGTAGCGCTTGTACAGGACGTACGGAATCCCGTAGATGTACGCGTAGGCCGGCATCTGGGAGTGGAAGGCGGTGTCGAAGACGGCCACCTGCGGCGTGCCCGGGAGGAGCCTCAGACACGCGTTGATCCCGCGCAGGTTGTGCGGGTTGTGCAGGGGGGCCAGCTCCACACACTCGCGAATCATCTCCAGAACTTCCGGCGTAATCAGCACGCTTCCCGTAAAGCGCTCCCCCCCGTGCACCACGCGGTGGCCTACCGCATCGATCTCGCTGCGGTCCTTGAGCACCCCGTGGTTCTTGGAGAGTAGGATACTCAGGACGTATTCGATGGCCACCTGATGGTCGAGAATCTCCCCCGTCAGCTTGACCTCATCGCCATCGTATCTCCGATGAGTCAGGACGGCGCCCGTCATCCCAATACGGGACACATCGCCCACAGCCAGCGCCTTTTTCTGGTCGGTATCGATGAGCTGATACTTGATGGACGAACTGCCGCAATTGAGAACCAGAACCTTCATTGGGCTGCTCCAATCTTTCGGCCGCTCTCGTCGTAGATGAAGAATCCTCGTCCCGTCTTTCGTCCCAGGTGTCCAGCACGCACGAGCTTTCGCAGGAGGGGGCAAGGTCGATACTTCATGTCGCCCAGCTCCCGGAAGAGGGTTTCCATCCAGGTCATCACTTCATCGAGCCCCATCATGTCGGCGAGGGCCAGAGGGCCGATGGGGAAGTTAAACCCGAGCTTCATGGCCGTATCGATCCCCTCGGCCGAGGCCACCCCTTCCATCAGGACGTGCATGGCTTCGTTCAGCATCGTCACGATGATGCGCGTGGTCACGTAGCCGGGGTACTCGTACACCTCCACCGCTGTCTTCCCCAGGCGCTCGGCCAGCCGCTTAGCGATGGCGAACGTCTCGTCGCTGGTCTTCAGGCCGCGCACGATCTCCACCAGGGGGATCTTCGGCACGGGATTCAGGAAGTGCATCCCGATCACGCGGTCTTCCCGCTTCGTGGCCGCCGCAATCTCGGTGATGCTGAGGGTGGAGGTGTTGGTGACCAGGACGGTCCTGGGTGGGCAGATGGTGTCGAGCTTGCGGAACAGGTCCTGCTTCATCTGGAGGTTTTCGGTGATGGCCTCGATCACCACGTCGTAGCGTTCCAGTTCTTCCAGGTCCGTGCCGATGCGGATTCGAGCCAGGATGGCCCTCTTATCGCTGGGGGTCAAGGCCCAACGTTCGATCTCCCGGTCCAGATCCTCTTCCAGGAGGGCCCGGC
>JAPDPT010000058.1 GCA_034506315.1 candidate division KSB1 bacterium
TCATCGTTGATCTGGACGAAGATGGAGCCGCTTTCGGTGAGGAGTTCGCGGGCCAGCAGCAGGCGGTCGCGCAGGTAGGTCAGGTACGAGTGGATGCCCAGTTTCCAGGTATCGCGGTAGGCCTTGATCTGCTCCGGCTCGCGGGTGAGGTCTTCGTCCTTGTCCTTCACATCGCGGCGGTCAATGCGCGGCTGGAAGTTGCTGGCGTACTTGATGCCGTAGGGCGGGTCGATGTAAATCATCTGCACCTTGCCGGCCATGCCCTCCTTGACCAAGAGCGAGTTCATTACCAGGAGCGAATCGCCCAAAATCAGGCGGTTGGCCCAGTTGACGTCGTGGCGGTAGAACTCGATCTGCTGATCAGCCGGGAGGGGCGTGTCGCCGAAGAGGTCCAGCTGGATCGGTTCCGGGCGCCGAACCGCGCGCAGGATCGCTTTAGTAGAAATGCGCTCATGAATGTGCAGCGAAACGACATCCACGTCGAACGAGGTGTGCTCGGTTTTACCAGCCCAAACAAGTTGCGGGTCCATATGCGGATCGTAGCTGTACTGCTTGGTCCGGCGATCGCGGACCTCGTAGGTAGGTGCGATACCGGCTGGCGGATTGTTCTTCCGGCGCGCCTCCTCGTGGCGAAAATCCCGGACGCTGGTTCCCCCCGTCGGGTTCTGGGAAGATTTTCGGCGAGCCATCTCGTCTCTCCTAAAAGCACTGGCACCCTTGTGGCTTGATTACCCCTCAACGAAGGCTTCGTATACCAGGCACCTTACCGGCGCGACTGTGGCCATGGGACTCGAATGACCGCGCGGCCGACGCGTCCACCGTCCTCGCGTCCCGAACCTTTGCAATCCACCCCGTTCCGGTCTGGCCTGTCGCCATATTTCCGAATGCGATCTCCCCTTGGCCCCGCAGAGACCTTCCGCTGAATCGGTGCCCTCGGCGCCCCTTCGGTAACACTTTGCCGCACCTACACCAGGCTGGCATTGCGTACGGCGCGCCCTTCGGGACACCGTCCACCCTCTTCACGCGGCCGCTTGTTCCTTCCCCTTTTTGATTTGCAGGAGATTGACCATCGCCTTTCCGCCCGGTAGGTCGGCATCACGGTGACTGGAAAAGAACCCCTTCCCCGCGTGTGGGGGTCCGTTGGTAGGTTATCGCCCGCGCCCCAGAGCTGCCCCTCAGTATTTCAGGCGCCGCAACTGCCGCCCACGTCGCTGCCTCCCCGCAGGACCGGTCTTTGGCAGATCGACAGCCGCCCCCCTCCTACTATCGCCAACCGGCGCTTTTCGCCCTCTTTCGCGCCATTCCAATATACACGCCTTTCCTCGTGAATCAAGTACCGAGGAGGGATCCCTCGAGGCCTTGGGCAGTCCAGTCTTAGCAAGCTCGGTATGACTAAGTACC
Organism: candidate division KSB1 bacterium; assembly: GCA_034506315.1. GTDB lineage: Bacteria > Zhuqueibacterota > Zhuqueibacteria > Oleimicrobiales > Geothermoviventaceae > Zestofontihabitans. The sequence goes on from JAPDPT010000058.1 coordinate 1,402, forward strand.
CACCCCGCGCGCTCTCTGCGGAGAACCAGCCGGGGCTTCGCCAACTTGCGCCAGGGACCAGCTCAGCCCTACTCCTGAGGTTAGACCCCGAGTGGAGGTCGGGATCAGCCGCGTGCCAAACGAGCAGGCGTCGGCTCCTGGGTTAGCTCCCCCTACCATGGCCCTGATCCCAATGATGCGTGGCCCGGCACGCGTCTGGTCTCTGGCTCCCCGGCACCTCTGGAACTTCAACCGCGGCGGCGCGCCGAATGGGCGTCACGCCATGCGCCGGGAATCCTCTGGACTATCCCCGGCAATTTCCTTAGATTTGCGCTTGTGTTCCGGGCCTTGTGGTGTGGGTCGTGGCGCGCGGGCGCCGCGCACGCCGTATCCAGATGAGAGGTGTAGGACCGATGCAGCGCCGTTCGGAGCCAAGCTCCGTAGAAGCGGCTCGCTTGCTCCTGGTCAGTTTCGCAGGGGCGATCGCCGTGGGCACCGCCCTTCTGGTCCTCCCGGCAGCCAGTACCGGCACGCCCCTGCGCCTAATCGACGCCCTGTTCACAGCCACCTCCGCCGTGTGCGTGACGGGACTGACCGTGGTCGATACCGCCACCCGACTCACCCCCTATGGCCAGGCGGTGGTGCTCCTGCTCTTGCAAGCGGGCGGCCTGGGCATCATGACCCTGAGCACGTTCTTCTCTTTTCTGGTAGCCCGAAGGGTCTCCGTGCGAGGTCGCGAGCTCCTGGAGGAGACCCTCTCCGGCCCCCTCTCGAAACCCTCTCGTCTTCTCCTGGCGACGATGAGCTTCACCTTCGCCGCCGAGCTGGTGGGCGCCCTCCTCCTGCTTCTCCGCTTTGCCCCGCAATATGGGATGGGCCAGGGACTATGGCTGGCCGTCTTCCATTCCGTAAGCGCCTTCTGCAATGCCGGCTTCTCCCTGTTCTCGGACAGCCTGATGCGCTACGTAGGCGATCCCCTGGTGAACGGGGTGGTCGCCTCCCTGATCATCCTCGGAGGCCTGGGCTTTCTGGTGGTGTACGACCTGGCGGGACTACGCCGGAGGTCGCCGCTGGTGCGCCCGAGCCTCCACACCCGCCTCGTATTCCGGACGACCCTGGCCCTGATCCTGGCGGGCACGGTCCTGCTCCTGTTCTTCGAGGCTCCTGCCACCCTCCGATCCCTGCCATGGCCGCAAAAGCTCCTGGCCTCGTTCTTCCAGTCGGTTACCGCGCGGACGGCCGGGTTCAATACGCTGGACATCGGGTCGATGTCCAACGCCTCCCTTCTTGTACTGATTGCCCTGATGTTCATCGGCGCCTCCCCAGGGTCGACGGGCGGCGGCATCAAGACCACGACCTTTGCTACGGTGGTGTGTCTGGTTTGGGATCGTCTGCGCGGCCGCACGGATCTTGTGATGATGAACCGGCGGGTCTCGGAGCGGCTCCTCACCAAGGCGATGACCGTCTTCTTCTTGTCCCTGGCGCTGGTGTGGATGAGCACGGCGGCGCTGCTGGCCGCTGAGGGTTGGCGCAGCGATCCCCAGCATGCGGATTTCGTCCGGTATCTCTTCGAGGCTACGTCCGCATTCGGCACGGTAGGACTCTCTACCGGAGTGACCCCGGGACTCAGCGTGCTGGGCAAATTGATTCTTATCGTCACGATGTTCGTTGGCCGCCTTGGGCCGGTCACCCTCGCCCTCACGGTGACCGCCTCGGAGGTACAGCACTTCCGCTATCCGGAGGGGGAATTCCTGGTTGGATGAAGGCCGAGGGCGTCTAAGATAGATCGAGGGAGGGACCTTGCGATGCGTTCCTTCGCCGTAATTGGTGTGAGTAGCTTCGGTTACTACGTGTGCCGATACCTGGTGGAACGCGGCTTCTACGTACTGGCCATCGACAACGACGAGGCCAAGATCAACCGCGTCAAGGAAATCGTCCAGAAGGCGGTGATTGCCGACGCGACAGACAAGGAGGCCCTGGAACGCCTTGGACTGGGCGATTTCGACGCCGTGATCGTCAGCCTGGGCGATCGCATCGATGCGAGCATCCTGGTGACCCTCTACCTGCGGCAGCTGGGGGTCAAGGAGATCATCGCCAAAGCCATCACCGAGGATCACGGCAAGATTCTCGACCTGATCGGCGCCACAACCGTGCTCTTCCCGGAGAAGGATAGCGCCTACCGCCTGGCGCACAGCCTGGACAGCGCGTCGGTGTTGGACTACATTCCCCTTACGCCAGGGATCAGCATCATCGAGATGGCCGCTCCGTCGGAGTTCCTCGGCAAGACCCTGGCCGAGCTCGATCTGCGCCGCCGGTTCAACGTTCAGGTAGTGATGATCAAGGAGCTGGTTCCGGAAAAGGTCACCGTGGTACCCAGCGGCGATCACGTACTCAAGGACAGTGACGTCCTGGTTGTCCTCGGCAGGGACGAGGACCTGCAGAAGCTACAGCAGCTGAAATGAGCCCCGATTTCGACAAGAACGCGCTCTACGATCTGGTGTACCAGGAGGCGGCTCGACTTCTCGAGGGAGTGGACGACCGGATCGCCGCGCTCGCCAATCTTTCGGCGCTGCTGAAGCAGAGGATGGGCTTCTTCTGGGTGGGCTTTTACTTTGTGCGGGGCGAGCGACTCGTTCTGGGCCCGTTTCAGGGCACGCCGGCCTGCGTCTACCTTCCCAAGCCGCACGGGGTGTGCTGGGCAGCCGTTCTCCGCGGCGAAACGGTGGTCGTGCCCGACGTCCATCAGTTTCCGGGGCACATCGCTTGCGACCCGAATTCGCGCTCGGAGATCGTGGTGCCCATTCGCGATCGCCGAGGGCAGATCCGCGCGGTTCTGGATGTGGACAGCGACACCCTGGCTGCCTTTGACGAAACCGACGCTCGGGGACTGGAAAAGCTCGCGACGTTGCTTTCCGATTTCTTCCCCTCCGAAGGAGGACAGCCGACCGAAGGGTAACGATCCCCGCTCTGGAAGTGCATCCGATCCGGCCTTCCATAGGTCCGGAGGGGACACAGACTCGTGACATGGGAGGACAACCGGCCGGAGGGGAGAGCCAAGAGACAAGCCACGCGGCAAGCGAAGGGAGGGAGAAATGGTAAAGCTCTTCGACCGCATGTGGAGGGCAAGCCTCCTGGACGTGGATCTGTACGAGGAGGTGGAGGCGGATCCGACAGCAACCAAGCAGGCTATGGCAGCAGTGATCCTATCCAGCGTTGCAGCGGGGATCGCCACTCTCGGATCCGGGGGGATTGTGGGCCTGGTAGCGGGAGCCATCGGGGCGCTCATCGGTTGGTTCATCTGGGCTTTCCTCACGTACCTGATCGGTACCCGGCTCCTGCCCGAGGAAACCACCGAGGCGGATCTCGGTCAGCTCCTGCGGACGATCGGCTTCTCCAGCTCTCCTGGGGTGATCCGGGTGGTGGGCATCGTCCCGCCCCTGCGCGGGCTGGCATCGTTCGCTGCGGCGGTGTGGATGCTGGTCGCCATGGTGCTTGCCGTAAGGCAGGCGCTGGACTACCGCAGCACGGCGCGGGCGGTCCTGGTGTGCCTGCTCGGCTGGTTTGTCCAGCTGGTGATTGGTGCGATCCTGCTGCGGCTTCTAAGCTGACGGGGAACGGCCGGCGCGTGCCGACCCGACGTCCTTCACCCCCGGCCGGGCTTCGAGGTTAGCTGGCGGGGTGAAAGCGCAGGGCCTCTCCCGCGGCGTGTAGCTGCGTCCTGCGCAGACAGAAAGCACCGGGTACAAGCGCGGAACGGGCCGGCCGGAGGATCACCTACCTTCGGGAATCCGGGCGTAGGGGATGGGATCTGGCACGCCCGCAAGTCGGAAGGCTTCGAGGCGCCGGTAGCAGCTGTCGCACACGCCGCAGGCGACGTCCTCGTTGCGGTAACAGCTCCAGGTGAGGTGCAAGGGCGCTCCAAGCTCCAGACCTTTGCGCACGATCTCCACCTTCGTGCAGCCGATCACCGGCGTGACGACGCGGATGTGTGTTTCTGGGCGCGTGCCGAGATCCACCGCCTTCTGGAAGGCCTCGAAGAACGCGGGACGGCAGTCGGGATAGCCCGGAGCGTCGGGTTCGACCGCGCCGATGAACACCGCCTCCGCCCCCAGCACCTCGGCCCACCCTGTCGCTACCGCCAGCAGGAGGCCGTTGCGGAAGGGAACGTAGGTCGAGGGGATTCCCTCACGGACCTGGTGGTAGTCCTCGACGGGCCGGGTCGGGTCCGTCAGACTGCTCCCCCCGATGCGGCCGAGGTGGGGCAGATCGACCTCCAAGGTGTGTTCCGGGCGGAAGAAGGCCGCGATTTGACGGAACGCCTCCAGCTCTCTGCGCTCGGTGCGCTGCCCGTAGTTCACGTGCAGCAGAGCGAGCCGGAAGCTCTGCGCCGCGATGGCCGCTGTGACGCAGCTGTCCAGGCCACCGCTCAGGAGCACAACGGCAAGGGGGCGGCTTCTCACTGCGCCTCCTCCCGCACGTAACGCGCTACCACGCGGCTTCGCATTCCGCCCCGCACGTTGAACTCGCCGATGACCTCCATCTCGAGGGGCTGGCAGGAAGCCACCAGGTCGTCGAGGATGCGATTGACCGCGTGCTCGTAGAAAATGCCCTTGTTCCGGTACTGCAGGAAATAGTACTTGAGGGCCTTCAGCTCCAGCACCTTCTCGTCGGGCACGTAACGGATGATGATCTTCCCGTAGTCGGGGAGTCCCGTTCGGGGGCAGACCGAGGTGTACTCCTCGTTCACGATCTCGATCGTATACCGGCGCCCACGGTACTCGTTGGGGAAGGTTTCGACGCGCCGGATCTCCTCGGCTTCCGCCATCTTCACTCTCCTCTCGCTTGTTGCGCCATGGCGTGCGAGGTGAGATACTCGACCTCTGCCAATTCCAGTGTGAGGCTCCCAAAGTACATCTTGCTCTTGATCAGTACGGGTAGCCGGCGGCTGTCTGCTGAGAACCAGATCCATGCCTCCCCCTTCTGGCGGAATAGGCCAGCTTGCTGGCCTGTTTCCTTCACTCGCGGCTCAATGACGAAGGCGTCGAACTCGCCCGCTTCCGTTCGCACCCTTTCTCGCCGCAGCACCCTCAGCTCGAGGATCGCGACCTTCTTATTATCGTGGTTGGCCACCTCGATGGCCTTGCCCACCTCCATGGGTTGAGTGCGGACGTAGTAGAAGATGGACAGCACGTCTTGCACACCCGCGGGGATGCGCACCGTGTCGCCGTTGACCACCGCGATCCCGGAGGCGTGGTCGTACTGCGCCTGCACGTGCGCCCGGTATTTTCCTTCGTGCAGGCGCTTCTCAAAGGCCCAAGGGAAAACCCCCTCCGAGTCAATCAGGGACTCCAGGTAGTCCCGCACCGTGTAGAATCGGCTGAAGAAGGAATTGGATTCGATGGTCGTTACGGCCCGGAAGCAGAGGTGTCCCCTCACCTCCGCCAGGCCCTCGATCCTCATCTCGGCCGAGCCCGCGTTCACGCGCCCGTAGCGCACCTGATAGCTCAGCTTCTCCCCCACTCCGAACGGCAGAGCGCGGGATGCTATCCCCGGCCCGGACGCGAGCGGTGAGACCTCCGTCTTTGCCTTCTCGCCTGTGGAACCATCCTGGGCCCGGGTCAGCACCCCGTGGAGAACCAGGGCCGTTCCGAGTGCAAGGAGGAGCATCCGTTTTTTCGTCACGACTTCTCCTCAGGCTGAGGGGTCATCCGGACCGACGTCGGCTTCGGGTCGGCCGTTTGCCACACGTTCGTAGCATCGTCCAGGACTTCCCGGATCTTCTCGAGAACCCTTCCGGCAGGAATGGAGGCCATGCAATCGTAGTACGGGCAACTCTTTCGGCATCGGCTGCACTCCGGTACCTCGGGCATGACGACGGCGTTGGGCCGGCCGTAGGGGCCCCAGCGTCGCGGGTGGCACGGCCCGACCGGACAGTACAGACCCACCACCGGTGTGCCCATAGCCACGGCCAGGTGCAGCGGCCCCGTCGAATTGGCCACGACAAGGCGCGCCCGCCGGAGCAGGGCGGCAAGCTCCACCACGCTCAGCTGGCCATCCAGGCGGACCAGAGGGGTCTGCGAGAGGGCGACAAGCGTGTCCACCAGGGTCCTCTCCGTAGAGCTGCCCGTGACCACCACGGAACCCAGCGAGAGCTCGGCCAGATCTCGCAGCAGCTCCGCAAAGCGGTCGATCGGCCAGTCGCGCGCCGAGCCACCGCTGCCTGGATGCACAACGATCGGGCGGGCATTCGGTTCCGCCCCAGCCGCCTCCAGTTTGGCCGATACGGCTGCCTCGGCCTCTTCGGGCACGGAAAATCGGAACAGAGGGTTCACATGGGCGATGGGGGCTAAGCCCAGGGGGGCGGCTGTGAGCACATTCAACTCGAGCTCGTGCAGGGGCGAGTGCTTTCGATGTACCGCCACCCGGCGATTGAGCAGAAAGGAGTAGGCGCGGTATCGGGTCCCGATGCGCAGGGGGATCCGGGCCAGCCATAGGGCAAAGGCCAGAGCCGGCTTGGGGTGGAGGAGCACCGCGGCATCGTACTTCCGCAAGCGTAGCTCGTGGGCCAGGTCCCGCACGCGCTGCCGCTCGGGCTGGCACGTCAGCACCGCATCCACGTCGCGATGGATACGAACCAGTGGCGCCAGCCATGCGGACACGAGCATATCCACCTGCCAGTCCGGATGCGCCTCTTTGAGGAGGGTAGCCACAGGCGTGGAGAGGATCACGTCCCCCATTCGATCCGTCCGCACCAACAGGACCCTCATGCCCCTTCCCCCTCCCGGGGTGTGCCGTCCAGGGGAAGCCGCAGCGCCTCCCGGGCGGAGCGCTCCAGCTGAGGAAGAATGCGCTCGATCTCAGCGTCAATCTCCGCGTACGTTCGGCGGTAGGTGTCGAGACCCATTCCAATGGGGTCCTCGATCGCTCTTCCCTCCCCTTCGGCCCGCCCGTAGCTGGTCAGGAGGTGAACCCTGTCGGCCGCTTCCGGGAAGCGGTCGATCAGGTACTCCACATGCTCTGGCTCCATGGCCAGAATCAGATCGGCGTCGCGGACGAGGGATTCGGTGAGGCGAGCGGAACGGTGGTGGGAAATGTCCACCCCGTGTTCTCGCGCCGCCTGGATGGCAAACGGTGTAGCCCTCTCCCCTTCGATCCCCAGGGTGCCGGCCGAGCGCACAAGCACCCGTGGGCGGAGCGATTCGGGCAGTTTCTGGCGCAGGATCCCCTCGGCCATGGGGCTGCGGCAGCTGTTGCCGGTACACACAAAAAGAACCAGGAAGCGTCCCCTTCTCATGCCCAGTCCAGCTCAGGGAGTCGACTCGTAAGTTCGGTTCGAGAAATGGCCCCTTCTCGCAGAATCCGCAGGCGCGGGCCCGTGCAGTCAACGATCGTCGACGGTCGGTCTAAGGGCGCCGGACCGGCATCCAGGATGAGATCCACGCGCTCCCCCAGAACCTGGACCACCTGTTCGGCATCGCGCAGCTCAGGCCCCTCGGACAGATTGGCGCTGGTGGCCGTGATAGGCCCGCCGAACTGCAGGCTCAGTTTCCGGCACAGGAGGCTGCCGGACACCCTCACCGCAACCGTATCGCCCCCACCCAGAAGAGCGGAGGGCAGGTCCGCAGCCGGAAGGACCAGGGTCAGCGGCCCGGGCCAGAAGGCTTTGGCCAGCTCAAGGGCAGCAGGAGGCACGTGCGCAGCAACCTCCCCCAGCATCCCCACCTCTCCAATGATCACCGGAAGGGCCCGTCCCTCGGCCCTGCCTTTGATCCGGAATACACGGGAGACGGCATCGGGATTGCGGGCATCGGCCCCCAGTCCGTACAGCGTCTCCGTCGGATAGGCGATGACCCCGCCGGCGCGCAGCACCCCCACGGCTTCCTCGACCACCGCTGGCTGAGGATTGTCCGGATCGACCGTTAGCCGACGCACCTCGTGGTCCCTTCTCCCCGTCCGCGATCGTAGCTGGATCCGCCGACCCTTGCCAGTGGCCAGAACTACAACTGCTCTACGCCTGGACCAACCTTCGGTTCCCAGAGCGGGGAGAAGCGCCGAAGCCCTCCGGCCCGGCGGTCTTCCGAAAAAGTCTGGACCCAACAGCCGCACGGAACGCGCACGCTCCTTCCTTCCGCGTCCGAGCGCCTGCTCGAATCCTCGCGAACCCCTGTAGGTCCAGCCGTAAATGGGGTAGCGTCGTGAACTCTCTTTCTAAGTTGGCAACCGACCCGGCCGATAATTCCCTTAGGCTCCGACCCTCTTGCGCTTCGGCGGTGGGTATTTGGCCAGCTGATGGGCGCCAGGCCGGAAATCTTCGCTCCCGTACACCAATGGAGGCGGCTCCGGAACCATGCCGACGAACGGCACCAGTCAGAGCTGGGACAGCATCCTCGAACACGGGCGGTTCGTTCGATTCCTTTCCCTGGTGGCGCAGACGTTTGGGATCGAGCTTCTTCTGTGCGACCGGAAGGGCCAGTGCCTGCTGCACGTAACGCCCAAGTTGGAGGTGCGGCAGGAAGCCCGCCGGCCGCTACCCCTCCCCATTGATCTCGGGACGGGGAATGGCGCTCTCTGCCGCCTCTACCTGAACGGCTGGAACCAGCCGGTGAGCGAGGAGGTGGCGACCTCGATCGGTGCGCTGGTCCGCGAACGCTTGCTCTACGAACTGGAAAACGAGGAGGAGAAGGACAGCCTGTCGGACGAGCTCATCGACGCCTACCAGGAGCTCAATCTCTGGTACAATCTGGGCGATTCGGTGAGCAACGTGACCGACCCGGACGCGATCTGCGAATACATCGCCGGGCAGGTCCTGGATCTGCTTTCTTGTCAGGCGGTGGGTATCTACCTGCTGGATCCTCAGACCCAGGTTATCCGGCTCCATACTTCGCTGGGCAGAACGCCTCCCCCGCAGGAGGTGCAGGGTCTTCCTGTGTGGAGCAGCGCCTTCCGGTCGGTTGTCACCCAGGGCCAGATCCTAACGATCACCCAACTCGCTTCGCTGGGCGGCACGGAGAGGGAGCTTGGAAGCGAGTGGCCGGTACCCCTTCTGGCCGTTCCCATGCGGGCGCGCCGGGAAACCGTTGGGGTGCTGGTCGCCGCCGGAGAGCGTCGCAAAGGCGATCGCCGGAGCACGCCTGAGCTGTTCTCTTCGGGCAAACGAAGGCTTCTCTCCGCCCTCGGCAGCCAGGCCGCCGTCCTGCTGCAGAATGCCCGCCTGTACAATGAGTTCCGCGGCCTTTTCTACAGCACCGTGGGGGCGCTGGCGGATGCGGTCGATGCCAAGGACCCCTACACCCACGGCCATTCCCGGCGCGTGGCCACCTACGCCGTAGCCATCGCCAAGCGGCTGGACCTGACCCCGCCGGAGCTGGCCGATCTGGAACTGGCCGGTCTCCTGCACGACGTGGGAAAGATCGGGGTCTCGGAGGCCGTGCTCCATAAGCCCGGCAAGCTCTCCCCGCGGGAATTCGAGCACATGAAAGAACACGTCGTCCAGGGAGCGCAGATTGTGGGTCGTGTGGAGCCTATGAACCGGTTGGTGCCCCTGATCCTCCACCACCACGAGCGCTACGATGGAAACGGCTACCCTCACGGCCTGGCGGGGGACAGGATTCCCCTTGGTGCTCGCATTCTGGCGGTGGCCGACGCTTTTGACGCCATGACCTCCAGCCGACCCTACCGGCCGGCCATGTCCGTAGAGGAGGCCGTGCACGAAATCCAGACCCACAGCGGTACCCAGTTTGATCCCGAAGTCGTGGAAGCCTTCCTGGACTACGTACAGAGCACGGATTTCGTCTACGACCGCAGCCTGTACGAATCCAGCTTCCCGATCGTGAGGGAGGTCCGGCGCCTCCCACCGATGCTGGGAAAGTACCTGACCGGCATCGAGCTCAGCGAGCCCTGGTCGGACCGCCGGTGAACCGCGCTGCACAGCGAGACGAAAAGCCAACGGAGGGAGGATGGAATCCGCCAAGATCGTGGTGGCCGACGACGAATTTGCCGTTGTTCGCTCCGTCTGCCGGCTCCTGGCCCGGGCCGGCTACTGCTGCCTCCCCGCCAGGGACGGCGAGGAGGCGCTCCAGCTGGTACAGTCCGAAAAACCCAGCGCCATCTTGCTGGACCTGGACATGCCGGGGATCAACGGGCTGGAGGTTCTGCGCCAGTTAAAGGCCGATCCGGAGCTCCGGCATATCCCCGTTTGTATCCTCTCGGCGATCGGTACCTTTGTCCAACGCGACGGAACACCCCTGGAGCACGCCTGGGCTGTGATGCCGAAACCTTTTGAGCCCAGGGGGCTGCTCCATATGGTTCGGGAAATGCTCCGGAACCCCGAGCGAGAACAGGCAGGCGTCGGTCCCGAGGAGATTCTGCCTCTGTAGGCATTTCTTCCCCGGACCCGCGTTCACCTGCGCTTTCCAGACAGGCTTATCAGGCCTCAGCGACGCCGGGTTCGAATCGCAGACGGCCACCGGTTCCTCACCGCCACAGCGGCAGCCGGACGCCCGAATTCCCAGTTCGGCCGTGTGGACGATCGGGGGTCTTCGCAGCGCACCTGCCGAGCTGAATCCGCAACCGGACGACGGAGACCGGCCTGAGGCTTCCCGACAGGTCCAATCGTAGAACGGAGGCGGCGCGCGCCGCTCTGCCGAAGCGAGTCAGACCCGGTCCCGGGCACGTCTTCCGAACCGGTCCACCGGCGGGAGGTGACCGGCCCCCGGGGAGCTCCGGCAGATCGGGGAAAAATCCTCTTGCAGTTGGCGACGATTTGGCTAAGATTCAAAAGAGCAAAGTGCCTCTCTGGGCGTGGAGAGATGCCTCGGACTCCGAAGAAAGCCGCGGCGCTCGTAAGCTTCCTGTTCTGGGGGGTACAGGCGACGTGCCAATCTCTCCTCCCGTTCGGTCTGCAGAGCGATGCCATCCGCGACCTTGCTGTCTCCCCCCGGCCTGCTGTGGGAGGAAGGTTTCTGTACGCTCTCACGGCGGAAGGGGTGCTTTTTCGACGGAATCTTTCTGAGTCCAGCTCCTCCTGGCAGCGTTCAGGATCGCAGATTCCTACGCTTCGAAGCCTGGCCGTCTGCCATTGGGGCGTGGGCCCGGCTGACTTTGAGCTTGTGCTCGGCGCGAACACTCCCCAGAGTCCCGGCGAGCCGCTGCTCTTGGCCTTGAGAGGATCCGACTGGGTTCGGGCAGACAGCGGGATGGATCTCTATGCCGGGGCTGCGGTGGCTTGCGTCGCCAGCTTCAGTTCCAGTGGACACGAGCCACCTGCCCGAGCCTTCGCCGCCGTGGGGAGCAAGATCTACCGCGCTTGCCTCCCTACCCTGTTCTGGGAACCCGTGTTCGAGGTGCCCGGTGGAAGTGTCCAGGTCCTCCTACCGGAGGACCCTCGTTTCCCGTGCGGGGGCCTCTGGGCCGCAGGGAAAGATTCCGCCGGCCGCGCCTGGATCGCCCGGTCGGCCGATTGCGGGGATCAATGGAGCCTGGAGCTTCCGGAACTTCCCTTCACAGGAAGCTCTTGTCAACTGGCAGTGTACCCTGCGCGAGCGCCCCGCTTGTACGCGAGCGTAGAGAACGCCATCCTCGTGTCCTGCGACGGGGGATCCACGTGGCGGACATCTCTCACGGCCGAGCCCGGCGTGTCCTTTGCCTCGCTTGGGGTGGATCCCCAGAATCCCGATCACCTCTGGGCTGGGGCTTCGAGGGCACCCACAGGCACCCCATACCTGTGGGAGAGCTTCGATGGAGGGCACTCCTGGTACGGGCTCCTGCGAGCCGGGGCCAGCACGGTCGGTGGTATCGTCCGCCTTCTCGCCGATCCAAGCGTTGAAGGTAGAGTTTACCTCGCTACCGATCGGGATGGCGTCTGGGTCTACTCCAATCCCTACAGTCGGGACGCCGTTGTCCTCACGCTTCGCCTGCAGAAAACCGGGATCCTGCTGGACGAGAAGCTGGCGGCTGAGATCGAGCACGTTCTGGGCGTGGCGAGGGCGGCGGACGAGAGCCTACGCACCATCCACACGCTCCCGGATTACGTCCCTAACGAGCTGATCGTTGCCTGTGAGCCCTCGGCGCCCTGGCTCGAGGCCTGGCAACGTGGCCAGATCCGGACGGGGTACCCTGCTATCGACACGCTGGCGGCCCAGTACGGGCTGGTCGAGATCCGTTCCGTTGGGTCGGAGGCGACCCAGTTCCTGCTCGTCTTCGGCGCGCCGCTTCGGGCGCCAGCCCTGGCCACTCTCTACGAGGCGGTGCCGGGCGTGCTGCGCGCAGCTCCCAACGGGATCGCTGGCGACGGCGATCGGATCTTCGCCTTCAAGAAAAACGGCCTGTGGCATTTCGTCTTCAGCCGCGGCTGGGGCGACTGTCCCTCGGGCTGCATTGACCGGAAGTACTGGTACGTGGTCGTCGAAGGCGACAGGGCTCGGGTGGAGGAAATCTGGCAACAGCAATTTCGCATGCCTCGGGTGCACCGATGGAACATCCCGGAAAGGTTTCCGGCTACGGTGTTCCCCGACTTCACGGCAGTGCTGGAGGCGTTGGAAAGCCCTGAGTGGTGGGTGCGGCGACACGCTGTGGAGGTCTGCGGCCTCCTTCTGGAGAAAGACGAGCCGGTACTTGTCGAGGACGGGTCCAATCGCAGCCTCTACGGTCGGCTCCGCGACGAGGCTCGCGCCCGACGCACCGAGCTGCTTGTGCAGCTGCAACGCCGGACTGGGGATGAGGATCCCGACGTGCAGGCTGCAGCCGGCCGGGCCCTCAATCGTCTCCACGGCTTGCCGGCCGAGAGCTTCCAGTTCCTTTTCCCGTTGCGCACGGGCAACCGATGGTCTTTTCGTTCCGACCTGGAGTGGGCGGTGGGGGAAACGGTGCGCGTGGACGGCAGGAACTACCTCTCGCTGCGCCGCTATAGCGTGTTCGGACCGTGCCTCGTCCGCTGGGAGGATACGGGGCAGTTGTACGTGCGGGACGGCAAACGCGAGCAGCTGTGGCTCGACTTCTCGGCGGAGGTCGGAGGCACCTGGACCGTTACCAGTCCCGACAGCCAGCTCCTCTGGGATGTGGAGCTCCAGAGCAAGGATGATACTGTGTCCGTCCCGGCTGGCCGGTTTGTCGGATGCTACCGCTTCTGGTACCATTTCCACGGCGCGGATTTCGACTGGGTGGAGTGGTACGCGCCCGGAGTCGGTCCCGTAAAGCTCCGCCTTCTGGGGTTCGCCCTCATCGATCATCCGCTGGAGAGTGCGCGCGTTTGCGGGATCGAGCTGCCGCTGCCCTCCGGAAGTTCCCCCTCGCCACCTTCCCCCATCCGATTCCAGCTCCTTCCGCCCTATCCCAATCCGGGGCGGGAATCTTTGCAGCTCTTCTGCCTTGCGCCCCCAGCGGAACCGCTTGACGTGGGTATCTACGATCTTCGAGGCCGGCTGATCCGAAAACTACAACCCAGATGGACACAGGCCGGCAGATACTTACTCGTCTGGGATGGCTGGAACGAGGACGGAAAGCGGGTACCCAGCGGCGTTTACCTTGTCCGCGCTCGGGCAGGCGAAGCCGTGGCCGTCCGGAAGATCACCCTTGTCCGATAGCCTTTCGGGAGGGATTTACCTCCGCGTCTCCGGGACCGGGGTCCATCGGAGCGTAATCGACCCAGGAGAGTGCGGAATCCGCATGAGAAGGGTGCTGTGGGCAGGGTCGATCCAAATCCTCCCCTGCCCCGGACATAGCCGGACCGGGATGCTCACGGATATCCGCGAGCCCCTCCACACGCCCTTCGGCACCTACCTGCCGTACGTAGCCTGCGTGCAGCCTTTGCTTCCGCCCCTCGACGCGGGCTGCGACTTCCGCAACGTGCGGAACATTCACTCCTTCAAGCTCGGCGACGCCGAGCTGCAGGGACTCGGGGAAAAGGGGTTCGTGGTGGCTCCTTGTAGTCGGGTAGAGGGCGGCCGGATCGTGACCTGCCGGGAGGTATTCGACCTCGACCTCGGTGCCCGGGAGCGGAACATTCCCATCCTGGTCACTTCCGACGCGATGCTCCATACCGTCCATCTGGTCTTCGATCGCAGAAGCCCGTTTTTCACGCTGAGCAGCCTCCTGCTGACCCAAGCTTTCGGCCGTGCTCCGGTGGGGGGCCAGCCGGCTCTCGCTCCCTGGGAGGATATCTGTCGGCCCAGCGTTTTTCCCGCGCGAAAAAGCGACGATCTTGCGCATCCTTCGTATCTGCGCCTCGCGTACGGCGCCTACGGCCACGATTTCCTGCAGCTTCCGCCTGACGTCGTGGCGGATCCACAGCGCCTACAGGGCCTTCTTCCGCTGACCCAGTGCCTGCCTGGTCCCAAGATCGCGTATTCGGACCAGCCCCAGGAACTTCGGCTGATGGGCCAGCGCTTCATCCCCGACTCCTCCGTCCTCGACCAGGTGGTCGTTAACGGGATCGATGATCCCTGTTCCATGCCCCGCGACCTTGACGGGAGGGCTGCCCTCGGATCCGAGCGCGCGTACGAGCTTCTTCAGCAGACGCGGGACTGGAGTCTGTACCCGTCCTACCGAGCCAGGCTCGACAGCCTGCGTCGTGAGCTCGCCACGTACCCGCCCGGTGCTCGGGACCAGAATCTGTACGGAAACCGGCTCTCTTGCCTGATGCCGCTCCTGGTCCCCAAGGGATTTGGCTGCCCAAGCTGGATCCAGACGTCGATCTGGCTGGACAAAGACCTCCACGCGGCGCTTGCCTTGTGGGCCCAGCTGCAGCACGACAGGGTCCTCTACACCGAGCAGAGCGGGACCGAGCGGGCCGGCCGTTCCGAGCCGAAAGCCCCAGGGACACAAGGCTACGTGCAACCCAATGTGCACCTCTTCGCCCGTCTCGCCACCCTGGCCCGTTTCCTGCAGGAGCGCCACGCCGGTCGAAACCTGCTCTTCCCGGGCTTCCGTCCGAGCCTCGAGACGCTCCACCACCTTCTCTTGGAGGTCGTGCCCATTCCGCAGAGGGAGCTCAAGAACCAGTCCCTGAGCGGCGCACAGTACCGGAGGATTCTGCACATCGGCCTGACGCTGCAGCAGATTGCCACGACACGGCCCGCTCCCCTGCCGGCTTTGGTTGAGGACGCTGGGACGGCGCCCGTCGTAGCCGACGTCCACACCGACGCAAATTCAGGCTTCGTGCTGGAGGTCGGGGTTGGCTATCCGTACGCGGTTTACGCGATCTGCCCGGTGGAAGGAAAGACGGCGCTGGCGAGGGGTGCGGGCTTTTCTCATTTTGAATTCCCGTGGCCCATGACCGACCGGCCTACCGACGAGACCTGGCGCCAGATGCTCAAGGCAGGCGGCAAACCTGCGGAGCCGCCTCGGGCACTCCGATTCCTCAGCGCCTCCGTGCGAGCCGTCCCCTCCGTGCGTTCGGCGCGGACCGAGTGTGTGCGCGAACAAGCGGTCGGCCTCTCGCTGCCAGAAGACGCCGTCCCGATCGGCGATACCCTTCGGGCTGTCGCCGACGGGGTTTTCTCTCAGGCAAGCGTGTGGCTCGAGGACGCTGACGGAAGCCATCGGTCCGGCACGGTCTTCCGCCCGCCCGAAGATCGCAAGACAGAGGTGCGTATTGCCACGCACGGCCTCGCCCCTTGCTGTGGATGGGTGTTCGTCACCGTGCCCGCGGAGCCCAACCCCGCCGGGCTGTCCGAACGGACAGCCTGGAGACGCGTTAGCTTGCCGTCTGCCCAATCTGCTGGGCCGGTCGATGACCGCCTGCCGGAGCGCTTCAAGCTCGCGGCCGCCTATCCCTTTCCGTTCACGCTGTCCACCGCGATCGAGTACCGTTTGCCGGTTGCGGAGGCTATTCGCCTGGAGGTCGTGGATCTGCGGGGACGCGTGCTGCGCATCCTGCGCGAGGGCCGTGGGCGCTCCTGGAAGACGTCGCGTCTCTTGGGACGGCACGGACGAGCGCGGCAGGGGCTCGCAAGCGGCGCCTATTTGGTTCGGCTGCAGGCCAAAACAGAAGTCCGCGTTCGAAAGGTAATGCTTTTGCACTGAACCCATAGACGGATCCAATTGGCCGTTCCTTCGTTCGGTGGAGTAGAGGCCGCCGGAAAGCAGGAAACGGGATGCGTGTGGGAGCCTCGCACGTCAGTGCGTTGGGCCGAAGCAGATCACGGATCGGGGTGCAGGGGTTGCTGTGCCGACCGCAGAGGGAGGTGAAGGAAATGCCGACCCGTCACGAAGTCGAATTTGTGTACCTCTCGGTGCTGACGCGACGGGGCCTCAAGCCCCTCAGCCGGTGGGAGTCCGCTTTCGGTCAACCCGAACAGGCATGGCTGGAGGAGATGGGCCTGCGGTGGCGTCAGGTGGAGAGGCCACTTCTGGCTGGCGGCAGGAAAAGAGAACTGGTCTTCGCCCTGGCTCCGGAGCGCCTTGAGGAATACGCGCGGGCCTTTGCCGGCCGGCCCAGCGTGCACACACCGGGGAGCGTACGGCTGGAAGGTCGCCTGTTCGGCTATCCGGATTGCTGCGTGGAGCAATACATCCGTTACGGCTACGCTCCCAATGGGCTTGCTCCGGAGGATCAGCGGCTCCTGTTCCACTGGGCCTGCCCCGGCTGTAAGGTCACGCCGACTCTACTACCTCATTACCGCGCCTGCTACCGCGAGGCGCTGGAACTGGCCCGGGGCTTCCGGGGCACGCGCCAGCGGCGGCGAATCCCGCTGGCCGCGCCCCTGGCAGCCTGTGCCCTTCTGCTTGCGGGCTCCGCACGGGCACAGTCCCCAGCTTCGGACCCGCACGTGATCTCTCTTCCGGACTCCCTTGACGCCGATCGGAACGGGCTTCTGGACCGCTACGAGGAAACTCTGACCCTGCCGCGGTTGGCCGTCAACGGGGAGGAGCTGGCCCGGCAGATGGCCTCCATCGTGGACGCCCTACCCCAGACGCCGCAGACTGATCGCCCCTACCGACTGGACTTCCCCCAGTGGGGGCTCGAGACATGCCGAGTATGCGGCGAAACCGTCAACATGGGCTTCGTCCAGCTCGTGAATCCGACGCTGCCCGATTCCCTGAGCGTCCCCTTCCTCGCCCTTCACGCCCTGCAGCACGGCTCTTTGGACTTCACGGGAAGCTTGCATTCGGGGCGACTTCACCTGCTTCGCCTGGTCCGTATCCTGAATCTGCCCTATGTGACCCACACTCTACCCCTCGGTCAGGACCTGGACACCGACCAGGATGGCCTCCTCGACGCTGCCGAGGAGCGCCTCGGTCTTCTCCCCACAGGGGCCGATAGCGATTCCAACCGCGTGATCGACGGCCCCCAGTTCGCGGTGAACTGGGCTGCCCAGATCAGGGCCCTGGAAACCCCGAGCTCGCCGCCAAAAGACAAGGTGTACCGTGTGGATCATTTCATGCGGGGGATCGAAACCTGCCAGGTGTGCGGCGAGACCGTGAATATGGGCTACCTGGAGGTCGTCAATCCCCTCGAGAATTTCGTGCTTGAGGTACCCTACGTGGCCCTCCACGCGCTGGAGCACGGCAGCTTTGCTTACCTGGGGACGCTGCATGCGGGGACGATCGAGCCGCGCGGCCTCCATTGCGCGCTCCACGCTGATGGCACTTTCCACCAGGCCCCGATGGTAAACGATACCGACGGGGACGGCTTGACCGACGAGGAAGAAGCCCGCGTTGGCACGAATCCCCTGGTACCGGACACAAACAGCGACGGTATCCCGGATGGCCGCCAACTGGCCTGGTCGCTTGCGGCCGCGCTGGACGGGCTTTCCCGGGAACCGCAGACGTCAAGGCCCTACCTGATCGACTTCTCCCAGCGCGGACTCGAAACCTGCGAGGTGTGTGGGCAAAACGTGAACATGGGCTTTGTCCGGGTGGTCAATCCGGTACTGCAGGACTCCCTCGATCTCCCTTACGTGGCCTGGCATACGCTGCGGCATGGCGCCTTTACGGCACAGGGCTCCCTGCACTCCTTGCGGGTGGACCCGCTCCGCCTGGCTCAATTGCTGGAGATCCCCACTTCGGTCACGGCCCCGGAGGTTGGGACGCCGCGAGATTTCGCAGTCGTCGAGGTCTACCCCAATCCCGTGCGGGGACAGGAGGCGTGGATTCGCGTTTCCATTCCATCGGCAACCCATGGCGAGTCGCTGGAAGTCCAGATCTTTGACCTCCTGGCGCGCCGGGTGCGGACCGTCTTGATCCACGGTGGCCAGCCTGGCCCCAAGACCGTCCGCTGGGACGGCCGCGATGATCGCGGAAGGCCTCTGCCAGGTGGCCTCTACTTCTGTCGCGTCCGGATGGGATCCAGGTGCGGTCCTGTAGCCAAGGTTGTCCTCTTGCCGTGAGATGCTCTCCCAGGGAGAGTTCAGGTCCGAAAAAGCGAACGCTAAGCCTGGTCGGCGAACCAAGCAGTCGGTGGAGCTATAGGTCTAAGGCAGGTAATCAAAGAGACGGTTGTCGGCGGTGAGACGCCCTGACCTTTGGAGGCTAAGGTGAGTCGAAAGGTCACCGTGGTATTCGGGTTGGGAGCGATGCTGTTGCTCCCGGGCTGCGAGAGGAAGTTCTCCGTACCGCCGGAGATTGGCCAGCCGAGGGCTCTGACCGTGCAGGAACAAGCCCTTGTCCAGAACAGCAACCAGTTCGGTCTGCGCCTTTTTCAGCAGGTTCTGCGGTCGGAGGACCCGAACGCCAACGTCTTCGTAAGCCCTTACAGTGTGGCCGCGGCCCTGACGATGACCGCGAACGGCGCTGCAGGGGAAACCCAGCAGGCGATGTGGTCCACCCTCGGCTACGCGGGGCTCACCCCGGAAGAGGCCGACGCAGCCTTTAAGGCGCTTACGGAGCTTCTCCTGTCCCTCGACCCGAAGGTCCAATTGGAAATCACCAATGCCGTGTGGTACCGGATGGGACTCCGGGCGCGGGAGACCTTCGTGCGGCTGGTCCGAGACTACTTCGGGGCGGTCGTGTCCCCGCTCGATTTCTCCTCGCCCAGCGCCCCGTCTGCGATCAACAACTGGGCGAGCGCGAAGACCCATGGCAAGATCCGCAACGTCATCGATCGGATTGACCCCAACCACGTGATGTTCCTGGCCAACGCGATCTACTTTAAGGGGCTGTGGACCTATCGGTTCGACGAGGGCCAAACGCGCGAAGAACCGTTCTACGTGGCCGAAGGGCGAGCCATTCCGTGTCCGATGATGGTCCAGACGGTGGACGACCTGCCGTACGCCCGGAGCACGAATTTCGCAGCCGTGGAGCTGCCGTACGGCTCGGGCAAGTTCGCGATGACCGTGCTTCTCCCCGATCCGGGGGTCTCCGTCGACTCCCTCCTACTTCGGCTTACCCCGGAGGCGCTGGAGGACCTGTTCGCCAGCTTTGTCAAGAGCAAGGTGACGGTCTGGCTTCCGAAGTTCCGCCTCCGCTACGGGCGGGAGCTCAGTCCGGATCTCAAGGCACTTGGAATGGAGATCGCTTTCGACCCCAATCGCGCGGATTTCCGCGGCCTGTTCGAAGATCCCATCCAGGTGTTCATCGACTTCGTGATCCACAAGTCCTTCGTGCAGGTGGATGAGGCGGGTACCGAAGCGGCCGCGGTCACCGTGGTCGGGATGATGACCACCTCCGTCGGACCAGGGGAAAGGGTCATCCTCTTCCGTGTGGACAGGCCGTTTGCGTTCCTCATCCACGACCGGCATTCCCACACCATTCTCTTCGCCGGGAGGATCGTCGAGCCGCGCTGGGAAGGCGATTAGCCGCGGCCAACGCCTCGGGGGTAGTCGGGAAAGCGCGCAGCGTCCAGCCGTATGCAATGGGCCCATAGGAGGCGAGGACCGCGCCGCAAGGGGGGTGACGGCCTAACCTTCCCCGAACGATCGCTTCACGTACTCCTAACTTGCTCCGCTCCCCAGCGTAATGTAGCTTTGTCGCGGCTAATCAGGCTGGCGCCGCCTGAACGGAGAACGAGCCCCAAACTCATCCGCAAGTTCGACGGAGGTCAGGCATGAGAGAAGCGGCTATTGCGCTGGTTGTGGCGGCCATGGCGCTCACCCCGCCCTGGGTCCGAGCCCAGAGCCAGATAAGCGGCTACGTCTTCGGGGACTACTACTTCATCGTCCAAAATCATCGCAAAGAGTTGGATGGGCAGAACGGTTTCTGGATCCGCCGGGTCTACCTCACCTATGATCGCAAGCTGGCGGGTACGGTGAGTAGCCGCCTGCGCTTCGAAATGAACCACCCGGGCAATTTCTCCTCCGGAGCAGCAACGCCCTACGTTAAGGACGCCTACCTAAATTGGAAATTCGGAAGCCACCAGCTACTCCTGGGTATTTCGCCTTCCCCGGCCTTCGCCAAGATCGAGGACATCTGGGGCTACCGCGCGGTCGAAAAGACCCCCCTTGACCTGCACAAGATCGCAGACTCGCGGGACTTCGGTGTCGCCCTCAGCGGAAGCCTGACCGGAGATCAGAAGGTAGTGTACCACGCGATGGTCGGCAACGGTACCGGTGTCGGCGCCGAGAACGACAAGGGCAAGAATCTGATGCTCGCGCTGGGCCTGCGTCCAACCCCCAGGCTTTTCGCCGAGCTCTACGGCGCCCGTAACACATATTCGGAAGACCACAGCACACGTACCCTTCAAGCGTTCGTGAGCTACCAGACAGAGAATTTCCGCCTCGGCCTGCAGTGGGCCGACTACCGCGAGAAGCCGCGCTTGGCGAACGAGCGTATCCGCATCGCGTCGGGCTTCGGCGTGGTCCGCCTGGGAGAGAACCTTTTCGCCCTCGCCCGCGTGGACCGGCTGCTGGACCCCAATCGCAACGGCGACCGCATCAGCTATCTCCCCTTCGACCCTCTGGCCAAGTCCACCCTCCTGATCCTAGGACTGGACTGGGGGCGATCGAGCACCGTCCGCTTCCTGCCCAACGTGGAAATCATCCGCTACGACAAGCGGCCAAGTGGGGTGCGCCCGAGGATGGACGTGGTCGGCCGTCTGACGCTGTACTTCTCCCTCTAACCACGTAACCGACTGGAGACCCAGCGTCCCGGAGGAAGTCGATCTCCGGGACTTTTTGTTCCTTCCCCAACGAACAGCTGATAGCTCCCGCACATTCGCCAGGGCCGAGCCGGCGACACCTGCTGCGGCCTGATCACCTGAATCCGCCGACCTCCAGATAAGGCGGGGCCAGGATTGGGTCCGCGCAGCGTTCGGGAGACGGCCCGGTGCGTCCCAAAGGCAGCCGCACCGAAGGACAACCGCCCCCCTCAGCAAAATCGTCTCGACTCCCCCTCGCCACGAGAGTCCGTTCTCTCACAGGGTGGCGGATGGAAGCTGCCTCTTCATCTCTGTGTGCCATTTCCAGAGCAGGAAGACAGCCGGGTAGACGAGGAGCTCCATTCCGAAACTGGTGAAGATGCCCCCCACCATGGGGGCGGCAATGCGCTTCATCACGTCTGCGCCCGTCTCGTGTGTCTGGGCCCACATGATAGGCAATAGGCCGATGAAGGTGGTCAGGACGGTCATCATTTTCGGCCGTACCCGTCTAACCGCACCCTCAAGAATAGCCTCTTTCAGGTCGGCCAGGGAGCCGAGAAGTCCCTGTCGCCGGCGCTCCTCGTAGGCGAGATCGAGGTAGAGGAGCATAATGACACCGGTCTCTGCGTCCACCCCGAGCAAGGCGATGATCCCCGCCCACACGCCGATGCTCATATTATAGCCGAGCAGGTAGAGCAGCCATACCGCCCCTACGAGCGAGAAGGGGACCGCCAGAAGCACGATAAAGGTCTTGGCGAACGAATGCGTGTTGAAGTACAGGAGGAGGACAATAATGAACAGGGTAAGGGGCAC
>JAPDPT010000059.1 GCA_034506315.1 candidate division KSB1 bacterium
AGGGAGTCGGGCAAGCCGGCACGCACATCGCTGTCGTGAAGCACACGGTACGGCAGCTCGTACTGGTCCAGAACCCAGCGGGCCCAACCTTCGTCCGTGGGCGCAAGCCACGACTGATAGAGCGCTGCGCGGGCCAGTCGTACGGGATCGGCCCTCAGGTCCACCTCGGCAGGACAAGCGGCCATCGGAATACGAAGGCTATCCGCCAGCTCGGCCAGGGCGCGTACGAGTCCCCCCTCCCCTTCCACTACGAACGAGCCCGCGGGAAAAGCACGGTACCCTACGCGCTGGGGAACGCGTAGCCGCCGCAAACACAGGCCGCTTCTGAGAGCCCGTGCGGCAAGGGCGAAGGAGGCATTGGCGCGACCGTCCAGGACAAGCGTGCGGCAATCAGACCGCCTTTCTGTCCACGGCGTGCGGGGAAAGCCAGCCACCGGACCGGTCATCTTCGGAGGGAGGCAATCCAGCGGTCGCACCGCCACGCCGAAGAGAAGAGCCAGGTTGTGGGCCGTCACATCGTACGGCTTACGCAGCTGATCGCCCACCCGCGGGGGTTCGTACCCGCCGGATCGCAGGAGCGTGTGGGCAAAGGATCCGAAGGGCTGCGCCAGCGGCACCACCAGCTCTTCCCCGTCTCGGTAGATTTCGATCCCACCCCGCCGAAGCGCGGCGACCAGATCCTGCGCGGATGAGGGGTCCCATTGCCTGAGGGGAATCGCGTATCCCAGCGGGGAGCCACGCCACTCACACTGGCGCCGGAGGACGTGGAACGCCCGTTCCACCCACCGCGTGCGATTGAGCGCCGCGTGGAGGAGGACCGAGTGAGCCACCGCCTCGTGGTACCTGAGCACATCTTCCAGAGACCAGCGCCCCCCTCGCCATGGCAGCGGGTGGTTTGCAGAGGAACGCAGGGGGTGGTAGTCCACGTCACCGCGGAGATCGGTTTCCGCAAGCTCAATGGGCCAGGCAATGCGGCAACTTGCGACCTCGCTCAGAAAGCGGATTCCTCCGTGGTAATTCGGGTAGGCGCGCGCCGGGGTGTAAGCATCGAACAGCGCAGAAGTCACCACCCCTGCCAGCCCCTGCTCTACAGATCGGGCTTGAACGAAATGGCCGAGCTCATTCATGGCCGCGACCAGCTCCGGATCCACACAGGGATCCACGGGATCGACGTAGGGAGGCACGAAAACCCTGGCGCCTTGCATCCCCATCTGGTGCATGTCGAGGACGATTTGCGGGTACCACACGTTGTACACGCTGTCCACCGTCAGCTGTGTTTCCGGTTGGGTGAAGGCAAACCAGTCGCGATTGTTGTCGTGTCCCGCGTAGGGGTGGTTCAGCTGAGGCGGAGAGGTCCCCTCGTAGCGCGTTCCGGCCACGCGGTCGCACCAGCCCTTCACCAGGGCCAATCCGTCCGGATTGTGCACCGGGATGAGGAGAATCAGGACGCTGTCGAGAATGGCCCGGGCGCCGTCGAGCTGCTCGGTGAGGAGATCGTAGGCCAATCGCGGCGCCATCTGGGCGGCCCCCACCTCCGTAGCGTGGATGCTGCCGTTGACGGACACGACCACGGGTACCTTTCGCATCAGGGAGCAAGCCTCGGCCACAGAAAGCCTTCGCGGGTCAGCCAGGCGCTTTCGGGCCGCCCGGATTTCGCCAAGAGAAGCCAGATTCCGTTCCGAGGATATCATTACCAACCTAAAGGGCCGCCCTCCTGTTGTGCGGCCGAGTTCACGGACGGTCAGGCAAGGCGATCGCTCGTCGAGGAGGCGGAAGTAGTCGAGGATCTGCTCCAAGGAGGCCAGCCTGCCGTCGCCTCCGAGCGGAAATCCCAGATACTCGTCGGGGCTTGGGATCTGGCCCTGTCCGACACCGACCAGCAGGCCAAGGAGAAGGAGGCCGCTGCCTGCCGACGCCCGCGCCCTCTTCCTTGCCGAGCGCTCAAGATTCCCTGCGGCTGCCGATACTCGGAATGAGAGGCATCTACCGGCAAGCCCGTTCCGAGTGCGAGCCATGATTCGCCCGTGTTGTCGGGACCATCTGACCGAGCAGGACTTCGAATTCGTCGCAGACGTACTGGCCCGAACGCCCAGGGACCGCGTCCTCGTCCAGAGCCTGCTTGCGGACCCGGACACGCGCGACCACATCCTCGACCAGAACGACCTTTTCGCCGCGATTCTGTGCACTGAGGGACTTGCCCCCTTTTCCGTGAATCTGTTCTTTTACGTACTGGTCCGCCGTGCCTTCCTGCGCTTCGAATTAACCGACCCTCTCCTTGCCGATTACTGCGCCAGTCTTCTCATCACGTTCGTAACTTACCATTCCGAGCCCGAGGAGCGCGAGCCCACGCACTACGTATACCTGATCGACCATCTGCGCGCGCTGTCGGAGGCCTCTCATCGCGAGGTCTTCTTCCTCCACCATCAGCTGGGTAACTATTCGCTGTTCCTAACGGGCATGTTCCCCGGCTACGTGCGGTATCAGGCCCGCCACCATTTTGGCCCTGGATTCCGCTACTACGAGGATCTCGGGGCCATGGGGTTCCACCTTGCCGCCGCCCACGAGATTGCCGCCGCCGCCCGTCTCACCGACATCCTGGAAGACCTTGCGGTCAATTTCCGGAGAGTCCGGCGCGCCCTTAACCAGGTAGCTGAGGGGTACCTGCGGCTCGGGGACACCCTCGAGGAGCTCGTCGTGCGGGTGGGTGCAGGCGAGCTCAACGGGTGAAATCCCTTCCCTCCGAGGCTGCTTACCTACCTCTCTTCTCACGCCCCTCCACCCGGTTCCAGCAAACGCCCCTCTTTCCCGGACTACGCGCAACCGCCACCTGGAGCGCGAACCCCGGTGTTCGCGCCATCCGCGAGCTCGTAGACGGGTCGCCGATCCCTCGAGGAGCGATTGGTCAGCGACACACGCAGGGGCGCCATCTCCTGTGCGTTCAGAGCCCGGGGTCTACTGGCCCCACATGCCCTTGGCTTACTACTGGATCCGTAGGGCGAAGGCAACCTCACAAGGTCGCTCCTTGGGCAAGAAGACGACAAGGGCTTCCGGATGACGTTCGAAGCGCAGGCTTTTCTGGCTTCCGAGAAGGGTGACCCTCTGGACCGGCCGGGGCCAATAGGTGGACGAAGTACCCAGTGAGCGAATCCTTACAACTCCGTCGGACGGCCAAGCCAGAACGATGGCGTAGAGGGTTTTCCCGTCCTTGGAGCGCGTGAAACGGATATCTTCGGCGGTGAAAGCCCGGGTAGGCACGTCGCGGACGCCGTCGAATTGCCCTTTTTCCTCGCCGGCTGTGGAGGGGCCTTCACCGTAGACGAGCCACGGCCGCGTCTCGTAGATGGCCTCTCCATTCACCCGCAGCCACTGACCGAGCTTCTCCACGATCGCCACCTCTTTCTCGTCGGGAGTGCCGTCGCGACGCAGAGGGACGCTGAGCATCAAGTTGCCGTTCTTGCTGACAATGTCCACCAGCATCGGGATGATCTTC
The DNA here is from genome assembly GCA_034506315.1 of candidate division KSB1 bacterium. Classification (GTDB taxonomy): domain Bacteria; phylum Zhuqueibacterota; class Zhuqueibacteria; order Oleimicrobiales; family Geothermoviventaceae; genus Zestofontihabitans. The sequence goes on from JAPDPT010000059.1 coordinate 3,491, forward strand.
TCAGCCGGCGTATACCGATCCTGTTCGTACAGGGCTCGATTGTAATGCCAGTGCCCAATACACGTATCGGTCTGCCAGGGATCAGGAAGAATCTCCGAGGTCCTCCCTCGCTCGATGTCGTAGATCATTGCCTTTCGCTGAATCCCTTGCAGGTGCTTCCCCGTGACCACGGCCTCATTCCGACCGTGCCAGGCCGTGCTCGTGTTGTAGAAATGAGCCAAGAGGTGCAAGCCCAGCTCCTCATTGATCGGGTAAAAGGGCAGGACGGTGTCGTCGAAATAGATCATGTCGGGGCGGTAGTCGTCCCAGAGCTGGCGCACCCGAACGTAAAACTTCCACATGTACGACTCATCGGGCACGCTACTCCCCTCGGCGGCGTTCCAGTTCCACACCAGTCGCTGGCCGGGTTCGTGATCCTGGGCGTAGAGGTCCTGGGGATCCAGGCCCTCCCACCATTGCCCGCGGCCGTCAGCCCGGGTCAGCTTTCCGTCGTAGGGAACGCCAGCGTAGGGTCCCTCTTTGTCCGCTCCTTGCGCGGGCTCGTACCAGGACCAGGCGTGCGACGCGTGGACGCTCACGGCGAATCGCAGCCCTACCTTACGGGCTGCGGCTGCCCACTCGCCGATGATGTCGCGCCTCGGCCCCACGGCGACGCTGTTCCATGGCTGGTAGCGCGAATCCCAAAGGTCGAAGTTGTCGTGGTGATTGGCCAGAGCCATAAAGTACCGAGCCCCGTTCTCTTTGTAGAAGCGAAGCAGGGGTTCCGGGTCAAAATGCTCGGCTTTCCACCCGCGAATCACGTCTTTGAATCCGAACTGCGAAGGATGGCCATAGTGGGATAGATGAAAGAGATACATCGGGTGTCCCTGGATGTACATGTTGCGCGCGTACCAGTCTCCCTGCTCCGGTTCGCATTGGGGACCCCAGTGGGCCCAGATGCCAAATTTGGCATCGCGGAACCATTCGGGGCAGTCGTACTGCGCCAGGGACTCCCATCGCGGCTCGAACGGGCCCGGGGCATAGGGGTAGCGTCTGCCCACTGCCCGGGTCACCAGAGGATTCCCGAAACAGGCCGCAAGGACAACGCAGAGGAGCCTGCCCACTGCCTCCCTTCCCATTGTGCCCTCCCGACCACGCTTTCCGTTCCTGCCTTTTCCCCAGGTGCGGGGTGCCAGTTTGCCTCCGTCGGGCGGGATCCTCCGCCTAAACGTGACCCGCACCGTCGGGCGGGGGGTACGACCGCCCCCTCCACCGTGTTTCTCTTTCGGCCACGACCTCCTGGATCATAGCGGCGATCTGGCGCGCTCCTTCTTCGGGACATGACCACCGCGATGCAGGCAACACGCGGTCCCAGGGCTGCCGCGTGGCAAGCCAGCTGAAGACAAGCTCACCTTCCTCCCCGCCGGAGACCCCACCCTCGAAGAAAAGGCGCTGAATCGCCTCTCGCAATGGACCCTCGCCCCCCTGCTCGGGAGCACAGCGCACCTGGCGCAGACCACCTGCACGATTGATCAGAAATACCTCCGCGTAGCCCCGATGGACGGAGGGAAGTACAACCGCCCAGTCGTTCCGTACCCGTTCCCACTGGCTCCGCGAATGCACCACCACCTGCTGGTTCAGAGCCGGGCGGTGCTGTTGAATGAGGCGATGCTCCGTCAAAATGGCCTCCAGTTCCGAGCCAAGGGGAAACACTTCGAAGTCCCAAACGGCTTGCGCGATTCTGCGGTCCCTCTCCGGAAGGCTATCCGGAGCCCGAAAGTAGCTCGGCAGCCGTGCGGCCAGATTCTTCGCCTTCCCGACGTAGATTACGTCTCCTGCACGGTCGACCATCACGTACACGCCCGGCGTCCTGGGCAGCGTGCGGAGCCTACTGGGGCCGAAGGCAAAGCGAGTGAAGTCCATCCGGGCTGGCTGGACGAGCCTCTCAAGGTCCAAAAGCGTTTCCGCCCCCTGTTCCTCGGCGAGTTCGAGAAGACGCAGCCAGACGTTGGCCAGCGAGAGGGCTTCGGTGCGCGGATCGCCCTCGGACAGCCATCGCTCGCCTACGGCCTCCGCTACCTGCTCCGGCCGGGAAAGGCGTAGGTAGGGGAACAGGCCCTTTGCCAGCCGGCGCACCGACCAGATTTTCTCCGCGCCCCACCCGCATCCCCGGACAAAGCGAACGGCCACGGCTAAGCCCGTCACCCTCGGCGAAAATACCACAAGGTTCTGGCACTGGCCACCGGGCCAAGGCAGCTTCAGGTGCCTGGGCCTCGAATGCGGGGCCAGCTTCCGGCTGCCGGTGGCCACAGCCTTGCGGTTCTGCACGAGGGCCCACCCCAGATCGATCGCTTTTCCGTCGTGCGTACGGTGGGGAACGAGGCAGAGGAAGCTTTCTCGGTCCAGCGCCAGAGGCGAGGAGGAAACACACCGCCAGCGCCCGTCCGGACAGAGGGCGATCCCCTCGATCCCCTCTAACGCCGCGCGTACAATCCGGTGGGCGAGGGCCTCGGGGATGCTCTCCGCCGCGAGGAGCGCGCGGGCGAGCTCGCCTGAGGAAAGCCCCTCTTCCCTCTCCGCCAGCAGCTCGCGTACTCTCCGCACCCAGCGATCATCCTGAGGCGGTTGTGCCGCGCGCTGCTTCATGCCTGCTCATCCACCCGACATCTTCCCTCTTTCTCTGCTGCGACCGGTGCGATCCCGCTCGGCCGCGCGCTCGGCTTCCCGGCCGCTGGTCTGCAGGCCCAGGGGAGCCGGTCGTCGGGGATGCCGCGCCCTCAGGGCTCCAACGGACTCAATGGACTTCTTCCTCCGGGAGCAGACCGCTTGCTCTGACGGTGCCCCCACAGTAGCGTACGATCCGCTCCGTCGCACGCTGGAGGTGCTCGGCAAGGCGTTGGCTATCGTACCAGTATGGGGCGAAGATCACGAAAAGCGCCTGGGCGGTCGAGAGGTCGATCTGCGTGCGCTGCGAGTCGGAGCTGGGGTTCCCGAAAGGCCCTCGAGCATCCGCCAGAACCGGCTTACCGCTCAGGTGGATCTCCTCCTTCCCGATGCCTCGATAGCTCTCACCTGGCCAACCCGGGCGGCAAACCACGTCGCCAACAATCTTCTGGGCATCGTAAAGGCCCACCGGCAGGCCAAACTGCACAGAGGCCAGATTGCAGACGTCCACCAGGCTGTTGATGCGCGGCAACTCCTTGCTCCGCAGGACGCGCCGTAGCAGCGCCTCCGACGACGGGCGGACTTTGGTCGGATCGAGCCCAAAGCGATGATAAAGGGTGCGCGCCGGCAGCAGAAACTCCTTGAGGCGCTGGGTATCGGACAATTGCCGGCACAGCTGATCCAGCGCGGAGGCGATCTCCTGGGTCAGGTACCCATTCTCCCGGTTCACCGAGAGGCCGCAGGTGTACGAGTAGGCCAGGCGGAGATCACCTCGCAGGCTCGAATCAATCCAGATCTTACCCGAGAAAGGCAAGCTTACCGGTCACCTCCTTTACCGCACTTTTCAGAAGCTCTCCCGAACGGCCAGGGGCCTTTCGCCAATCTGATCCCCGAAGGGGATATCGCCAGGGTCAATGGGCCGACGGATCGTGTACCACCTGCCCCGCAACGATGGTCTTGACAATTTCCAGCCCTGTGTCGCGCAGCCGGAACAGAATGAGGTCGGCGCGATTTCCCGGGGCGATTTCGCCGAGATCTGTAAAGCCGAGCAGCCGAGCGGGATTGCGGGAGGCCATGTGAATCGCCTCGGCCAGGGAGCAGCCCGTAAAGCGCATCACGTTGGCCACGCCCACAGCGAGAGGCTGGGAAGCGCCAGCCAGCACGTTCTGCTCCGGGTAGCGGACCACGCCAGCCGGATCGACGACTAGTCTCCTTCCGCCGTGCTCGTACTCCCCAGGCGGCAATCCTGCCAGGGCGATCATATCCGAAACCAAGATGACCCGCTCGGGCCCCTTTACACGGTAGAAGACCCGAACCTGATCTGGGCGCAGGTGAAAACCGTCGGCGATGATGCTAATAGCCAGGCGATCGTCAGCCAGCTGAGGCCAGAGGGGATTGTCGTGCCGATGGATGAGGTTCGCACAGCCGTTGCCCAGATGAGTGGACAGGCGTGCCCCATTGTCCGCCGCCCGGTGAATCACCTCCGCCGGGGCGTTGTGGTGAGCCAGGGCTACCAGAACCCCTGCCTGGCGACAGCGCCGGATGAAGTCCAGAGCGCCGTTCACCTCGGGAGCCAGGGAGACTTCAAGGATCTTCCCGTCGGCCGCGCGTTGCAGCTCCTCAAACTCGTTCCAGTCCGGCGGACGAACCCAATCCCTCACGTGCGCGCCACGGTAGCCGTCCTCAGGCGAGATGTACGGGCCTTCCAGATGGAAGCCCCGCACGGAGAGGGCAATCTCCGGATCTCGCATCGCCTGGGCCAAGACCCGTAGGCTGTGCACGAGGGTGTGTCGTGGAGCAGTGATCAGAGTGGGCACGTAGGTCGTCACGCCCGTTTTCCAGAGAGCCCGGGTGGCGCGACGGACATCCTCCACCTTGAGTGTGTCCTCGGCGAAAGAAACCCCCGCGTACCCGTTGACCTGGTTGTCGATCAGTCCTGGAGCTACGTACAGTTGCTCCGCCTCGCCTTCGCAAGCCGCAGGCCTCTCGACCGCCGCGATAACCCCTTGCGGATCGATGCGCACGCGAACGGGCGCACCGTCGAGGTAGAAGCGGGCGCAGACCTCGCGCACGCGCGGCTGCGCATTGGCGGCCACTTGGCCCATCACAACAAGCATGACGATTGCCGCCAGCAGCACCCCTTCCCCGTGGGTCCTCATTCGGAGCCTCCCGGTGGATTCTGCCTATGGTTCGGAGCCTCGGTTGGCCCCAGAGGCCTCAGGCCCGGAGTCAGCTACCGCACCGCAGGTGATCGAGTCGATCACGGACCGCAAGCTATCCAGCACCCGCAAACGCTCCTGAAGCTCCCGCAGACGTTCCTGGCGCATCGCCTCCAGCTCCTGCCGCCTTCCCTCCAGTAACTGGAGTTCGACGACCAAGGCACTGTCGAGCTCGATGCGGAGATCGTCGGCAAGTCGGACCATTGGCACCCGAACGGAATCTCCCGCCTCTCTCCTCGCCTCCCAGTAAGCCATGGCCTGTTCGGCCGCGCGGATCTTTTTCTCCGCCTCTTCCCACCCCCTCTGGCTCACCCTTGCTCTCGTAGCGGGGGCGCCCTCCTGAGCTGCAAGAAGCGATCGGCGCAGGTCCTCAATGCCGGCCGCGCCTCGAGTCGATCCGTAAGCCAGGTTCAGGGCCTTGGCCGCCACGCTCTCTACCCGCTGCGGATCCGCTTTCCCTTGGCGGACCTTTGCCAGGAAATCCCGGAACAGCGCGGCCACCTGCGCACGCTGCTCCGGATCCTGGATCGTTGAGAACGCCTTTTGTCCTACTTCCTCCAGGACGCGGACCACGCGGCTCCTCTCCGAGCCCTGGTTGCGGCTGGCGAGGTAGAAGATACCCAGCGACAGCAGCAATACCAGAAGGCCGTAGACGAATCTTCGCACCAGCTCCCGAAACCACTGCATCGGAGTCTCTCCCGCCTTGGAGGATCAGGGACCCGCGGGGGAGGCGGATCCGTCTTCCAGGATCATGCTTAGGGAGATGCGGCCGCGCTCCACATCCACGCTGAGGACCCGCACGTCCACCACGTCCCCCACGCAGACGATTTCGTGGGGATCCTTGACGTACTTCTTGGACATCTGGCTCAGGTGCACCAGTCCGTCTTGCTTGACACCGATATCGACAAAGGCACCGAAGTCGACCACATTGCGCACGGTCCCTTTGAGGACCATTCCGGGTTTGAGGTCTTCCATGCGCAGGACATCGGAACGGAAAACCGGCCCTGGCATCTCATCCCGCGGGTCCCGGTTGGGCTTCTCCAAACTATCGATGATGTCCGTCAGGGTCTCCACACCGCAGCCGCAGAGCTGAGCAAGCTCCTCCAGCGACTGCCCTGCTGCCGCCACCCGTTCGCGCACGCATCGGCCGTTGGCCCGCACCTCCTCCACGGTCAGCCCCAGGTGCTCGAGAAGCTTGGCTGCGGCGCCGTACGACTCTGGGTGAACGGCGGTGGAGTCAAAGAAATTCTCCGCATCCGGAATCCGCAGGAAACCTGCGCACTGGACAAAGGCGTGTTCCCCGAGTCCCTTCACCTGAAGGAGCTCCTGACGGGAGCGGAAGGGGCCGTTCTCCTCCCGGTATCGAACGATGTTCTCCGCCACGCGCGCGTTGATTCCAGAAACGTACTTCAGCAGAGAGGCCGAGGCGGTGTTGAGATCTACCCCGACCAGATTCACGGCAGATTCCACAACGCGGTCCAGGGCTTCGGCCAGCCGTTGCTGATCCACGTCGTGCTGGTACAGCCCAACCCCCAGATGCTTGGGCTCGATCTTGACGAGCTCCGACAAGGGGTCGAGGAGCCGGCGAGCAATGGAGATGTTGCCCCGCATCGAGGCGTCCAGATCCGGAAACTCCTTCTTAGCAATAGGCGAAGCGGAGTAGACCGAGGCCCCCGCCTCATTGACAATCGTGTACACTACCTGCCGCTCGCCGTCGAGCTCCTGAATCATCTCTGCGACCAGGAGCTCGGTCTCCCGGCACGCGGTTCCGTTCCCTATGGCGACGATGTCCACTCCGTGCTTCTCGACCAGTTCGGCCAGGATCGCTTTCGCCTCCTCCCAGCGGCGCTGAGGCTCGTGCGGGTAGATGGTCGTGCCTTCCAGGTACTTTCCCGTCGGGTCAATCACCGCCACTTTGCAGCCGGTGCGATAGCCCGGGTCAATGCCCATGATTACCTTTCCCCGCACCGGCGGGGTCAGGAGCAGCGCCCGGAGGTTGCGCGCAAAGACTCGTATTGCGTGCTCCTCAGCGCGTTCGGTCAGCTCAGCCCGGATTTCCCGCTCGATCGCCGGGGCGATCAGACGTCGATAGCCATCGGCGATGGCCGCGCGAAGGTGCCCTGTAAACACGCAGCGCGAGTTCTTCAGGTAGCGCTTCTCAATCTCAGAGAGGATCTTGCCCTCGGGGGCTTCGACCTCCACCCGCAGATAACCCTCCCTCTCCCCTCGGTTCACAGCAAGGATACGGTGGGGAGGGATCTTTCGTACTGGCTCAGCAAACTGAGCGTACATCTCGTAAACGTCGACGTTCTGCGGATCCCTTGCCTCGGAGCGAAGGACGCCCTCTCTGCGGGTTATTTCCCTCACGATCTTGCGGACGTCGGCATCGTCCGAGACCACTTCGGCGACGATATCCCGGGCACCTGCCAGTGCCGCCTCCGCGTCTGGTACCCCCTTTTCCGGGTCTACGAAAGGCGAGGCCAGCTCGTTGGGATCCCCCTCCTCTACCTCCTGCCCGAGGATGAGCTGGGCCAGAGGCTCCAGTCCCCTCTCCCTGGCGATCGTGGCTCGCGTGCGGCGCTTGGGGCGATAGGGAAGATACAGGTCCTCTACTTCCTGGAGCTTGGTCGCCGCCCGGATCCGAGCCTCAAGCTCCGGGGTAAGCTTTCCCTGCTCGGCGATGCTCCGAAGAACCGTCTGTTTACGTTCCTCGAGATTCCGAAGGTAACGGATCCGATCTTCGATGGCCCGGATCTTCTCCTCGTCCAGGCTCCCCGTAAGTTCCTTGCGGTAGCGAGCGATGAAGGGGACCGTGTTGCCTTGGTCCAAAAGCTCCACCGTGTTCTTGACTTGGACCCAGCGAAGGCCCAGTTCCTCGGCGATCAGGGTATAGAGATCTTCCTCGCCCAACCCGTTCCTCCAGGTACCGATCCAGCTCCCTATAAGCCCTCTCCGCGCGCCTGTTCTCGGGAAAGCCTGGTAAATGTACGGAAAACTGGTGACTCAAACAATGCCGGGCCCGGAAGGCAGAACCGTCCTCCCATGGCTGACCCAAGAGATCTCCCCTCGCCCAGGTGGTCGGAAACAAAAAGCGTCGCCTTTCGGGGCGACGCTTCGGATCAAGAGAAGGAGCGAACACGTCAGGCGGCCAGGGATGCCTGTCGCTCCGGGCCCACGTACCGTTCCTCCCAGATGGGACCCGTTACCGCCTCCACGGCCCTGCCATATTCGATCATCTTGCGCCGATACTCCGGGTCCTCCAGGGCCGCGGCCGCGTCCTCGTCAATGGGCTTGGCGCCGAATTTGCGGATCACGCGGTACGCCATCTGGTAGTGGTCACGGATAGCGCAGGGAGCGATCTGATTCTTCACTTCGCAGGGGGGCTTGCCATAGCCATAGGCCCTCTGCCAGGCGCGGATCGCTTGGAACATCGGGGAAAGGAGGATGGTAGTCAGATCGCCCCCGGCGTTGTAGACATCGATGATGTTGTGCGTGGAGTAGGGGAAGAACACGCAGGGCGTCACGTCGCCATTCCAGTTGATGTAGAAGTAGCCGCCGCCTCTTCCAGCTGAAATGCAGCCGCCCGCCACGGGTCCGCTGTTCCAGAAGTCCGCCAGGAAGATCTTGCGCTCGTGGATCAGGTATTGCTCGCGCTCCCACATGTAGCGCCGCTGCTCGGGGGTGACCAGGAGCTCGGTCGTGTAATGCCGCCCGATGGGCATGTAGTGGAAGATCCACCCGTAGATCGCCCCCTGCTGCTCAAAGTAGAAATCGATAAATTCGTCGCTCACAAGCAGCTCGGCGTTGTAGCGCGTGGCGGTGGCGGAGATCCCAAACGGTACTCCCGCCTCGCGCAAGTTCTTCATCGCCCGTAGGATCTTCTCAAATACCCCTTTCCCCCTCCGCTCATCGGTCTCCTTCTCGAAACCTTCCACCGAGATGGCGGGCGTTACATTGCCCACCTCGGCCAGCTCGGCGGCCCTTTTCTCATCGATGAGGGTCGCGTTCGTGTACATGAGGAAAAAGGTGTCCGGGTTCTCGCGGAAGAGATCCATGATACCTTTGCCCTTGCTGCGCCACAGGAATGGTTCCCCTCCGGAGATGACGCAGAAGTGCGCGCCCCAGCTCTCCCGGATCTCGTTGACGACACGGTTCACGATGTCGTAATCCAAGTTCGCCTTCTTGCCCGGGTGACTGGTGGCGTAGCAACCTTCGCACTGGAGGTTGCACTGCATCGCTGGACTGATGGTCACAAAGCCCGGAGGCTCGAATCCGTACTTCTGGCGGAAGGGAGCGCGTCGCTCGTCCTTGCCCATCATGATCTTGCCGACAAGGATGCGGATCAGGCACCGGCGCACATTGCGCGACACATAGCCCTTGTGAATCGCGCGGTCCAGCGCATGGAACATGTTTACGACGGTCTGATACTTGTCCAGCTGAGCCTGGTGCGGACCGTTATCGCGATTTTGCACGACGAAATGCTCGTAGGCACTTCGTTCCGCCTTACGCAATGCCAGGGAGCGGATAAGGTCGGAGGAAATCCCCGCGTCGATGGCCTCCATGAGGACCTTGGGTACGAGGTTCTGAGCCAGCGGAACGGTCATGGCTTCATCCCTCCTCTCGCTTAGGAAGACAACGGGGTGGCACCTCGACGTTCAAGCGCTACGATCGATCCTGCCGACTCGATCTGTTCCGACCGAAGATGCCCCGTGCCACGGCGGTTCCCTCACCGGCTCCTCAGACCCCCCGGTTACCAGGCTATTTTGTTAACCGAATGTACGAAACCAAGGTTCCCCTTGCCTTGGTCAACGTTGCGCCCCACGCGGCCCAGCTTCCAAGTTCGGACCCAGGCGAGGAGAGTGAAAAGCTTCGGGCCTGGCTTCCGCCGACGACGCCGAGACGCAAAGAGCCGACTCAGCGAAGGGCCTCGTCGATCATTGCCAGATAGTTTGCAGGCGGAACGTAGCTGGGGATCGAGTTTCCTGAGCCGATGGCAAATCGCCCCAGCGGTGCACACCTCTCAATCAGGGAGCGCGCCGCTTTTCGCACCTCCTGCGGGTCCCCTTTGGAAAGGATATTGAGGTCAACTCCACCCAGAGTGGCGATGCGCTGGTGATAGCGCATGTGGAAATCTGAGGCGGGGAAGATCGCGTCCTCGAAAGAGTGCTTGCCGTCGATGCCTACCCCTTCGATCAGATCCTCCATAACGGGCAAGACATTGCCACACGAGTGCAAGAAGTAGGGAACGCCTCGTTCGTGCGCAAGACGGGCGAATTGGCGGTGCCAGGGCAAGAAATACTGACGCAGGTGGTCGGGGTTCACCAGCGTACCGGTGCGATGGCCCATGTCATCACCCTGGAACACCGCCACAAGAGAGTCAAACTGCAGCAGCGTTCGATAGAATTGCACGATACGAGACCCGACAGCCTCGCACACAGCAGCGACAAGGGGCGGATCGTCGTAGAGGGCGTAGCACAGCGTCTCATATCCCATCAGATCTCGCACGTGCTCGAAGATGCCACCACCGTGGCAAGCGACAAGTCCCATTCCCTCCGGGAGTCTCGCTTCAATTTCCTCGAAGGGCCGGAAGAGGCTATCCTCGACCTCGGGCCAAGGGTAGCGCTCGAACGCCTCCCAGGAAGACACCGGCCCCACCTGGGTTTCGATCCAAGACCGATGGCCCTGCACAGCCGTCGGATCCTGACCGTCCCGTGCCGGCTTCGGGAAAGGCAAACTGACCTCGTAGCGTACAAAATCATAGCCCATGCGATACCAGAATTCGACGAAATTATCCCAGTAGGTGCTGCCTGCGGAGGATGGGACCCAGCGGCGCCCCATTAACTCCAGGATGGGGCGGCTCACCGCGTCGTCGATAAGGTACTCCACAAGAGGAGGAGGGCCCTCGATCGCTCGACGGCCGAGCAGTACGTCTACGAACCGCTGCACATCGGGACAGGGCTTAGTCAATGGGATCCGCATCGGTTCTCTCCGGAGCGATACCTGCTGACTCACGCGGTCGGTTGGCCCCCAGCTTGAGGACCAAGATAAGCCGATCGGGGCCAAACCACAACCCCTTTGCGCCGCGAGGTCGCCCGGGCCGCTTTTGGCCCAACAGGGGGGAATCGGGCCCTCAACTCAGAGATCATCAGGCTCAGCCCGGACGGCGGAGATCAAAAAAGAGCTTGACATTGGGGGGAATTAGCGGTACCTTGAGGTCGCCTTCTTGGACAGGTAAGCGGGTACTACTGCCGGGTTACGCGAAAGAGAAAGGTAAGGTCCAAGGAGGAAGGCAGTGGTTGCCTGCAGTACTCTTAGGGAGGTCCGTACGATGCAACGAGGCAGAGTGAAGTGGTTCAACGAGCAGAAGGGCTACGGTTTCATCCAGCAGGAAAATGGCGAGGACGTCTTCGTCCACTACACTGCGATCGAGGATGAGGGTTATCGGACCCTCGCCGAGGATCAGGAAGTGGAGTTCGAGGTCGTCCGGGGCCAGAAGGGCCTGCAGGCAACCAAGGTGCGCAAGCTCAAATCCACTTCCCGATAGGCCGAGACAGCGAGCCCCGCTCCCAGGGAGCGGGGCTTTTCTGTTTTTTCGCCCTTCCGGATAGCTGGGGGTCCATCTGATGGGTTCGACAAGGGTTCCCCCTCTCCACCAGCGGCAGACGGGTAATCCGGAGCGGTTGCAGATCTCCTAAGCGTAGGCCTCTGTGGCTTCCTTCAGCGCTTGCCACTGCTCGTCCGTCATGTGGAGAGCGGTGAACAAGCAGATCCCCTCGGCGCCGTTCGCCATAGCCAGGCTGAAGGCTTTCTTGAGTTTCGCAGGGGGAAGCCATTCGACAAAGAGGCCGCTGTAGAGTCTGGCCCTACCGGCAAGCGCCTGCACGCCTTCGCGCGTTACCTCCCCGATCCAGTCGACGTCCTGGTTGTAGAACTCGTGATACATCATGGGGTGAAAGGCATCCAGCTTCCACGCCGGCCAGTCCTGGCGGACCAGTGTGCGGGCGATCTTGGGCGAAGGAAATACCGCTGCGGTGAGCATTTTCCCCCGCGCGTGGGCCACCGGGACAAGTTCGTTGACAAGCCGGCTCACACTGTCGTATCGGTATCGAACCCAGGCCTCGCTTTGCGAAGGATCCTCAAGCTCCAGGGGGTCCGTACCACTCTGGTCCTTGAAGGCCTGCCGACAGACGGGGCAGTAGCAGTAGTCAAACTCGGGGTACTCGCGATCCTGGACCAGGTTGTACTTCGGCTGAATGCCGATGGGCAGGATGACGTCAGGGTAGCGGATGTAGTCCAGGTGAATCCCCGCAAGGCCTGCGATCTCGGCCAGCTCCGACACCCGCTGCCGCAGGTATTCCCGGACCTCTGGGCGCGAAGGGCAAAGGAAGGTGTAATACGGCACATAGGGCGGCTTCTCCACGCTGGACACGCCGTTGCGATTCACCACGAACCAGTCCGGGTGGTTCTTGCGCACTTGTTCGTCGCCACACATGAGAGAAATGATCCAGTTGTGCAGCTCGATTCCCGTATCCCGGGCGATGGGCACAATCTGGCGAATCGTCTCGGGCTTGGCGAGGACCAGGGCCGCGCCCACACCGTGCCGCTTCATCTTGGCAAAGATGGCCTGCCAGTCTTTGGGGGATGAGAGCCTGTCTTCGCTAAGCCAGGCCCAGTTTTTCACCTTTCGCTTCCGGCTGCAACGGGTCAAGAGAGCTGGTGCGGACAGGAAGGCAAGGGCACCCCGGCTGCTCAATTTCAAGAACTCTCGCTTGCTCATCATTCTGGTACGTGTCGTGTCACCCTGCTGGCGGCGTTCGTTCTGCATCGGTTGCTCCTCCGTCCCAACATCCGATGGTTCGCCCCGACCCATTCAAGTCGAACGAAAAAGCCCGGGTCGCCGATGGCACCCCGGGCTGCTCTGCACGACAGGGGAAAAGAATTCTCTGGAGTCGAGTGCGGATTCCATGCCGCCCTACACGGCTTCGACTCTTTCGAGCTCGGGAAACTGCTCTTTCAGGGTCTGTTCGATCCCCATTTGCAGGGTGAATTGAGAGAAGGGGCAAGCACCGCACGCGCCAGTGAGGCGCACGCGGACCACATTTCCTTCGACCCCCACCAACTCAACATCGCCTCCATCCATTTGGATGGCCGCTCGGATTCGCTCCAGAGCCCTTTCCACCTCAGCTCGGTTCAGTTCAGCCATGAGTCTCTTTCGCCTCCTTGGATAGTTCAGCAGTGCCAAGGGATTCACCCGGTACAACGGCCCCTACTTTTACCGGTCGATCCACGTCCTGATAGCCCTCAGGGATTTTCCCACGCCACACGAAGCTACTCGTGGGACACCGCTTCCAGGCGATAGGAAGATCGTCCACCCGGTAATTCACGATCTTCGGCAGATTGCCCTCCATTACGATGCCGCCCGAGGGGACAAACTTCGGGTTTGCGCACACGCCACAGGTTACGCACCCCACGGAGCAAACATCCCGCACGGCCTTCCCTTTGTCCTGGGAAACGCAGGCCAGGTACATCTTCTGGCTGACCGGGATGAGGGCCATGATTCCACGGGGGCATACCTGAACGCAGATGCCGCACCCCGTACACCTTTCTTCGATGACCACGGGAAGGCCATTATCGTCCATGTACATGGCGTCGAAGGGGCAGGCGCGAACGCAGGTGCCAAGCCCCAGGCAGCCGTAGGTGCAGGCCTTGTGCCCGCTGTCCACCAGCTCGGCCGCGGCGCAGTCCTCAATGCCCCGGTAGACAAACTTCTCCTTCGCCTGGGCCTTTCCCCCCTGGCACTGCACGACGGCGACCATCTTCTCCGCGGTCAGATCGACGTCCACACCGAGAATCTTGGCGATTTCGGCGGCTACCGAAGGGCCACCCACCGTGCAGCCATTGACGGATACCTTGCCACCCACCACAGCTTCGGCGAACGCCGCACAGCCGGGGTAGCCGCAGGCGCCGCAATTGGCATTGGGTAAAGCCTCTGCCACCTTTTCTATCCGGGGATCTACTTCCACCGCAAACTTCTTGCTCGCAAGGGCCAATCCTGCGCCAAACAAGATTCCGAGCCCGCCAACAGCGACCATGGAAGATACAATCGTCGGGTCCATCGCCTTCCCCTACACGTCAGCTCATGGTGTTCCGCAAGCGCGACCGATAGGAGTACCACCCTAACCTTACGTTGGAAGATAGAGGCCCACCGTTCGAAAAACAAGGGGATTCTGTCCCGCTATTCCCTTCTGTACGGTCGCCTGTTCACGGTAAACAGTGAGAGGGCTCGAGCGGACAAGCTCTGAATCCAGATCGGTCTGTGCGGTAAGCTTCGTGAGACGGGCATAGCGGCTGCGGAGCGGCAGTCGCCGACCTGGCGGAATCGGGACAAGAAATCCATTTCGTTGGCCACGGTGCGGCGATGCACAGCTCGCAGAGATCTTGGCCGTAAGTCTCGATCTTGCGACAGAAGCTCCCGGGGCCTGAAAGCGGAAGAAGGCGAGGCTTGCGAACAGCTCCCGAATCGTGCGCTCTTAGAGGTCGCAAGAAAAAGGTTGTATGGAAATGATAAAGATCTTGACATTGTGTGGCTCTGAGGTTATACTAAAAAGTTGAACGGAACCGGTCACATCCGATTTTATTACGGCTGAAGGCGAGGGGAATTCAGCTCGTAATGGGAAACCGGGGTGTCGCCAGTGGGCGCCGAGAGCACATGCGAATCTCCCCTTCCTAAAGGTCTTACCAGCGCTTTGCATCTCTCTCCAAGCACGTCTAATCACCCAGTCTGGGGTGTGGAGGCGGCCGAAGTAGAGGTCTAAGGGAGAAGAGGCTTTGGCCGCAAGGCGGGTGGACTTTGCCAGAAACTCACAGAGGTGAGATGGCATGAGGCAGCCGACGAGGTGGATGGCGATCGTGAGGGGGGCTGTTTGTGCGGTCCTGGCATGCCTTCCTCTCTCCCTTTTCGCGGCGGGGTCCGGATTGATTGAGGGGACCATTAGGGACGCGCGGACGGGGGAAGTCCTGCCGGGCGCCAATGTCCTCATTAAAGGCACTTCGATCGGAGCCGCCTCGGACGTCCACGGGCGGTATGTGATCATGAGGGTCCCTCCAGGGTCGTACGTCTTGCGGGTTACGTACATCGGTTACCGGCCCGCTGAGGTCCCGGTGCAGGTTCTTCCGGACCAGCGCGTAGTTCAGGATGTAGCTTTGGAATACGTCGGCGTCACCGGCCCGGAGGTTGTGGTCACCGCCCAAGCCGAGGGACAGATGGCTGCAATCAACCAGCAGCTGTCATCTCGGGCGATCGTCAACGTGGTATCCTCGGCACGGATTCAAGAGCTGCCCGACGCGAACGCCGCGGAATCTGTGGCCCGGCTTCCGGGAGTAGCCGTGCTGCGGAGCGGAGGCGAGGGTACGAAGATCGTGATCCGTGGCCTCTCTCCGAAGCACAACGAGGTCCTTGTGGACGGGGTTCGTATGGCCTCCACGGACTTCGACGATCGCAGTGTGGATCTGAGCATGATCACGCCCTACGCCCTGGAGGGCATCGAAGTGGTCAAGGCTGTAACTCCGGACCTTGATGCCGACCACATCGGCGGGTCCGTGAACTTCCGGCTGCGTGAAGCGCCACCCGGCTTCCGCTACGACATCGTTAGCCAAGGCGGGTACAACGGGCTGAAGGAGACGTACAACGACTACCTCTTCGTCGGCAGCGTGAGCAATCGGTTCTATGGCGATCTTCTGGGGGTCTTCGTTCAGGCCAGTGTGGAGCGGCGAAACCGAAGCTCCAACGAAATGGGCGCTCGCTACTATCTGCAGGGCCCGGTGGTGGGCAAGAAAAACCCCGTGTACATCGGGGGCCTAAACCTCGCGGACATTGTGAGGGAACGTAGCCGCGCGGGTGGTACGTTTGTCATAGACTATCGTTTGCCCTCGACCAAATTCGTGCTGAAGAACTTCGTCAGCACTGGAAAGACCAAAGCCGAGAACCGCGGCGAATCCTACAACCTCGACGACAACACCCATAGCTACACCGGCACCGATACAGAAAACAAGCTGACCGTCATGACCAATCTGTACCGCGTGGAGCAGAGGCTACCCTTCGGCCTTTTCGACCTCACTCTCTCGCATGCCTACTCGAAGAACGATGCGCCTAAGAATGTCACGTTCACGTTCACCGAGAATGCCGCCTTCGTCAATGTAGACAAGAGGGCGCACCCAACCAAGCTGTACCAGTACGCGCGCAATGATTACAATAAGACGTACCTGGCAGAAATCGACGAATTCCGGCAGAATGGCAAGGACCGAGAGCTGGCCGCTGCGAGCAATTTCGAGAGCGATTTCCGCTTATCCAAGCTCCTCAGTGGGAAGTTACGTTTAGGCGGCAAGTACCAATACAAAGAGCGAGAACACGACTACTGGCGGGCAGGAGGGCCTCTCAACCTCGGCAGCGGCCAGGCGACGCGAAATGCGATCCTGAACGCCTTCCCGTGGATGAAAGAGACTGTGCCGACCGGGGCGGGGAACTTGCCCTACACCCTGTTTATTGACGAGGGCTACGATCCGGGCAACTTCCTCCATGGCGATTATCGACTGGGGCCCACGCCCGATTTCAAGCTGATGCGCGGCGTAATGGATGTGGTGCGCACGATCAACGAGCTCGAGACTTACCATCCCAGCGACTATCTCTGCAAGACGTACGACTACTCCGGTAATGAGCGTTTGGCCGCTGGGTACACGATGGCGATCCTGAACGTAGGGACATTCGTCCAGGTCATCCCCGGCGTTCGTTACGAGTACAACAAGACTCGATACACAGCCCCCCAGGGGAACTCTTCGTACACCGGATCGGACATCTTCTACCGCCACAAGGACACGACCACGGTGAGGACCAACGAGTTCTGGCTACCGATGTTCCACTTGCGGGTCCGCCCGCTAAGTTGGCTCGACCTCCGGGCTGCGTACACGCACACCCTCTCTCGTCCCGACTTCCGCTGGTACGTACCCAGGTACAACATCACTACCACCTCGGTGGAATGGAACAATTACCGATTGAAGCCTTCTCTCTCCAAGAACATTGACCTCTACCTGTCGGTCCACGGAGCGTATCCGGGGCTGTTCAGCGTCGGCGTGTTCCAAAAGAGGATCAAGGACTTCATCTTCCCGACGGGCAATCGAGTCATTCTGAATCCAAGGGAGTACAACCTGCCGAGCGCCGTGAAGAACAAGATCATTTCCACCTACATCAACAGCCCCTACGAAGCGAAGGTGAAGGGGATCGAGGTCGACTGGCAGACCAACTTCTGGTATCTCCCAGGTCCGCTGAAGGGGCTGGTGTTCAACATCAACTACACGCGGATCAAGTCCGAGGCCCGATATCCGCGAACCATCATCAAGGGAGAATACATCTTCTTCCCGGTGTTCGAATACCGCCAGACCAACATCGATACGTTTTACACCGATAGACTCTTGGATCAGCCGGACAACGTATTGAACCTGTCCCTTGGGTACGACTTCCGCGGGTTTTCGGCGCGGCTGTCCATGCTCTACCAGTCCAACATCTTCCACGGCACGAATTTCTGGCCCGAGCTGCGATTAATCACGGACGATTACCTGCGCTGGGACCTATCCATCAAGCAGGACCTGCCCGTCAAGGGTCTGCAGCTCTTCTGCAACGTAAACAATCTGGCCAGCGCCCTGGACCGGGATCTTAACTCGGGATCCAAGTTCCCGGCAGCCGAGCAGCACTACGGAATGACCGTGGACGTGGGCTTGCGATTTCAGAAGTGAAGTTCCCTCGAGTGGTGCGGGTCGGCGGACTTGAGGCGAAAGGAGGTGAGAAAGGGGCCACAAAGGTTGGCTGGGGCAAGGTAGAGGGTTTGGAAGAGGCAGCGGAACAAACTCAGTCTACAGGAGGAGGCAAGCATGAAAAAAGCGATCGTGATGCTCCTGGCGTTCGGCATTCTCTGGCTCGCGCTGCCTAACTTTGCTCCTGCCCAGAAACCCGACACGGTGATCGTGCCGAACATCCTGGGCGGCAATCCCCTTGGCGCGATCAACCGCTTCATCCTCGGGGACACCACCCCAACGGGCCAGCGGGTCAATCCGAACCGGGTGTACAAGCTGGAACGGGGCAAGATCTACTTCTTCGACAGCCGAATGGACGTGGACTTCCCCCTGACCCTAATCGCGGACGATGACAACCCGAGCAACCCCACACCGCCCCCAATTCTGGCGCGCGGTATCCTGCAGGACGGCACCTCCCCGGATGTACTGATTCGCATTCTGAAAGGGAACGGGTACTTCAAGAATCTCTATTTCATGGCCATCCGCCCGGACCGTTCGCCTGAGGGTTGGACCTCGCCCATCGAGATACGCGCCGACAGTGCCCGTTTCGTCTTCGAGAAGTGCGTCTTCGACTCCTGGGCCTGGGGCTGCATCGGGAAGTACGCCAATTGGCCCAAGATCTACATCCGGGACTGCCATTTCCGCAACAACATGCATCCGACGGCTTGGTTCGGTGGCTGGAGCTGGCTGACCGACCCGACCCCGACCGACACCATCGTGATGACCAACAATACGCAGTTCAACAGCGGCTCCTACTTCTTCTGCCCGAACCGCGAGATCACCAACTACGCGCTCCTCGACCACAACACGATCTTCACCAACCACGTCAACATCTTCTACGCCCCGTACGTCTCGAACGCGATCTACAAGAACAACATCCTCTTCGGCGTCTGCGCGATGGGTCAAAGGAACGTGGAGATCGAAGGCGGATGGTTCGACTGGGATAAGGAGATCTCGGCCATTGTCAGCATCGACACCATCCCGCCCGATATCGCCGCGCGCGCCGGCGTCACCGAATCGTCCCGCCGCGTCTGGTTCCTGAACAACGCCTACTACTGGCCCCAGAAGATGAAGGACTTCTGGGCCGCGGCTGATACCCTCACCCCGCCGCTCTGGATCAACAACCGGACGCAGGCCATGTTGAACGACAAGGCCCACTATCCGAATCTGCGCGTGGAGGGCAATTTGGAGGCTGATCCCGGCTTCAATAGCGAAGTCATGGCCATGGTCGACAGCCTCCTAAAATACTGCCGGCTCCTGCGCACCGGTACGCAGACGGACTACCGCCACTACTACGACCCCGATCACGACCTCTTCCTCGTACAGTGGCCGCTGCCGGAGGACCTCCGCTATTCCAACACCGCCCTGCTCACGGCTGGGACCGATGGTCTACCGCTGGGCGACCTGAACTGGTATCCCGACAAGAAGGCCCTGTGGGTGACCAAGGTTCAGGAGTCCGGGGAGCCGGCGGTAGGGCTGCCCAAGGACTATAGCCTGTCCCAGAACTTCCCGAACCCGTTCAATCCGATCACCCGCATTTACTA
>JAPDPT010000060.1 GCA_034506315.1 candidate division KSB1 bacterium
GCGGTTTCTGGCCGAGGCCAATTTCCTGGTCGGACTTTCCCTGGACGGTCCCCCGCACGTGCACGACCGCTACCGACGGCTCGCCGGGGGACAGAGCAGCTGGGAGAGAGTTGTGCGCGCCCGTGACCTTCTCCTGGAAGCGGGCGTCGAAGTAAACGCGCTCATCGTCGTCAATGAGTACTCGGTCCGTTTCGCCTCCGAGATCTACGAGTTTCACAAGTCCAGTGGCTTGATCCATATGCAATTCATCCCCTGCGTGGAGACAGATCCCCGCGATCCAACGCGGGCAGCTCCGTACTCGGTCGAGGCTGAGGCGTACGGCCGCTTCCTGTGCGAAATCTTTGACCTGTGGATCTCCGACTTCCGCCACGGGAAACCAACGACTTTCGTTCGCTGGTTCGATTCGCTGTTTTACACGTACGTCGGGCTCGGGGCGCCGGAATGCACGCTTCTGGAGGAATGCGGCTCCTACCTGGTCATCGAACACAACGGCGACGTGTTTTCGTGCGACTTCTTTGTTGAGCCCCGCTGGCGTTTAGGCAACGTGCTCGAGGGGAAGCTGGTGGACCTTCTGAACAGCCCTCGCCAGCAGGAATTTGGGCTGCGGAAACGACACCTGCCCTCGGAATGTACGTCCTGCCGCTGGTTGCCCCATTGTCAGGGGGGCTGTCCAAAAGACCGCACACGAGATCCTCGCGACGGCGGCCTGGACCATTTCTGCCGCTCGTACAGGATGTTCTTCGAACACGCGCACCCCAGACTCCGTGCCCTCGCAAAGCAGTGGTTGGCAGAGAGGTCCGGAGACCTCGGCCCCAAGCGCCAAATCGGACGGAACGACCCCTGTCCCTGTGGCAGCGGGTTGAAGTACAAGTATTGCTGCGGGAAACGATGACCGCCTCCGGCGTCTCCAAGAGGCCGTCGCGTCGAAGCACGTCCTGAACGATTGAAGTCAGAAGCGCTCGCGAGGATCCTTACCCGCCGTTGGTCACGGTCCAGCGGGACAGACTCCCTCCCCCCTGGCCTTTGTCCTCGCACGGATTCCGCATCAGGACTGGCTTGCGCTGACCGTGCAAGCAGCCAAGAGACCTGACAGCCCCCGTTACTCCTGGACTTCGACCCGGTATCGAACGTTACTGAGGAAGCCTCGATCGGGTGGACGAATCTCCAGCACGATCGGAAAACAGCGCACCGCGGGATAGAGCTGGTAGTATCTGTCCGCATCCTTGCCCAGCACCAGCCGGGCGTCTCCCTCCAGAAGGCGAAACGTGAAGACACGGCCGCGGCTGCAAATCCTGACCGTTCCGTCGGCTACCTTCTCGAAGCGGGCGTCCGCGTGTCGGACAAACGGCTCCACAACCTGAACGGTAGGCTTCCGGTCGTGGAACCGCAGGGTCACGCTGTGCTCAACGAACTTGTCGGCGATGCGGTGGGACCACTCGTAGGCCACACCCCCGGGAAGTTGGTTGCGGTCGCGGAGCTCCCCCGCCGCCCAGACCGTCCACTCCCCCGTGTCTGTGGCCGCAAGCTGAAGAGCAGCGTCGAACTCGTAGAGATTGGTGAAGAAGCCCAGGGAATCCCGGTACTCGATGCGTGGGGTGAGCGATTGTACTGGCCCAAGCTCGGGGAAATGCATTGGCTCCCAGCGCTGATACTCCGTCTGGCTGCTCACCTGCAGGAACCCGAAGTCGGGAACCCACAGGGACGAGATCGAACCTCCGGTGGGCCGATGCATGTACTTGCTGCTTGCACCGGAAACGTAATTGTAGTGGTAGACGGTCACAGTGGCTAGGAAGTTGGCTGTCCGCACGAGGACCACATCTACCGTGGGGAAGTACTTTGCCCAGCCGACCTCGTCCGTAGGAAGGGGGGATCCGCTGGGCAGCCAGGCCTTACCGAACTCCAGGGTCAAAGCCAGGTTCTTCGCCCGCGCGAAGGTGGCGTAGATACAGGGGGAATCGAACAGCTCCCAGAAATGGGGACCATAGCCGACCATTCCGTTGCGCAGCATCTGCTCCAGGTACTGGAGGTTGCGCTCTGCGGCGGTTGCAAGGCGCGGGTCGCGATCCGCATAGAGGGAGAAAAGGATCTGACAGCCATCGGCAGTGGCGCTCCCATAGGTCGTCCACTTGTTCGATCGGATGCCCCAGGAGTAATCCACCGCTCCGTCCGGCAGGACGAAATATAGGTGAGACTGGAGCGAGCGCCAGACCGCTTCATCGACCGCCGCATCCCCCGATAGCTGGGCGTACAGACCGAGACCCCAGAGGGTCATGTCCATATCGTAGCCCAGATCCACCCCGTACTTCACTCCGTGAACCCGACCCCCCTCGCCCGAAATGAAGCCATCGCAATCCATCCGAGAAACCACGTAGTGAGCTAAAGAGGTCGCCTTCTCGAGGTATGTCTCGTTCCTAAAGTTCCGCCACGTGAGGGCAAGAGCGGCAGCTGTAGTGGCGCAGTAATTAATGCTGGCGAACTGCGGGCTCATAACCCGACACAAATAGTCCGCCGCCTTTCGCACAGAGCTCTTCCAGGCCATCCTTTCCGCTTCCGTAAGATGACCCTGCAGGTGTGGGTAGGCGGCGACCATCATCAAGAGTTGATCGGCGGTAGTTCCCGTCCACTCTTCTGGGGTCTCCTTCCACGAGCCGTTCGGTTGCTGCTGACGGATGAGCCAGAACCCGAGTCTCCTGGCCGCTTCCACGTACTCTGTCTTCCCCGTCTGTCGGTACGCCATTACGAAGGGGTACACCGCTTCGGCCGCCCGCGTGTGAAGTACGCCGCATCCCGGGCACTGAAGGGCACCGAAGTCCGGACATTTCGAGTCACGGATCTGCAGGAGGACCAGCGCTTCACATAGTTCCAAGAGCGTGCTGACGCACTGCCGTCGGAAACCGTTGTCGGGAGCCGATCCGGCGGGGCCCCTTGGCAGTGCAATGGTGACGCTCAAGAAGAGACCGACGCCCGCGCCGGACCACTTTGGGAGCCTGGTCATTTCACCCCTCCCTTCCGCCCCGGGATAGGAGCCGCCCGCCGCACGATCCGCGGCGAAAACTCAGTGTGCACCGGGCCCACGGCAGGCTTCTTCTCGGGAATGCGTCCGATATAGGGCCCGAGCCCTCAAGCTGTTCATCTGCTTTCCTCTCATTCAGCCGGCTTGCCGTGATGGCCTGGATTCACGATCTGCTTGTCCGATCCTGCTCCGGCGTCCTCCGCCCGCTTCGTCAGGGCATCCGCACCTGCGCACGGTTGTTGGTCTCGCAGATTTCGGGGACACGATTATCGGGATCGACCTCGACGACCAAATCCCACGCACGAGGCGGATGGCGCAATTCCCAGATCACGGTTTGGACCCGCGGCCGGAGGTCCAGAGGCGCTTCAAGCCGCGGAATCCGCTTCTCGCCGAGCAAATCCTCCCTCTCCCCTGCTCTGCCCAGCAAGCGGACCGCGATATTTCTGGCTTCCAGTGTCCCAATGTTGTGGACGGGAATCTCCAGACGAAAGGAGCCACCGCGTCTCTGGCACACAATCTCCTCGGCAGCGACCGCCAGGTCAGCCTGGCGAACAGCCCCCTCCTGCCCCACAGAGCCAGCTGCCTCCACCTCCAGCAAACATTCGAGGCGCGGTGGAAACGCTATCGGGACGTGGTAGTGGTCCCCCACGGGCGTGAAGGCCGCACGCTGGTAGATCCGGTCGATCCGTCCGTCCCCGTCGGTGTCCATCCCCATTTGAAGCCGATAACGTCTGGGACTGAGACTCCAGAAATGGACGGTGCCGCGAAGCGTGTCCCGCGCGACGTTGAAGGCCATCAAGCGGAGCCTTGCCTCGCTGTTTTCCGTGACCGCTACGGCGAGGTCAGTGCCGAAGCCCCGCCAGGAAATCCGGAAGAAAGGATAAAAGCCCTCCAGGAAGGGCGCCCCCGTGTACATTGCCTCCAGGTCGGCGACCGACCCGGTCAGCTGCCCGTGGACATCCGCAATGTCGACGCGATCCGTGAAGTACGCCTCTGATGTGAGGAGCTCCCAGTTCTTCTCAATGAGCCAGGCGATCCCGCGCGCCGCTCTGGCCAGCAAGCCCGGGTCACCGCTCTGGAGAAACCGGACGTAATCGGAACCCGTGCGCACAAGGACGTCGTCGAAAGAACTATCCCCCGTCAGCACACGATACAGCAGAGCGGTCCAGCCAAGTTCCGGGGATCGTCGTAGGATCGCAGCCACCCAGGCCTGCGACCCCTCCGTTGCGGCCGAAGGGTCAGCCTCGTTCTCCCGGCGAACCAAGTCGAGAGCAGCCCTCACTGGCCCCAGGAGCTCCTTTTCCCCGGTTAGGGCAAATGTCGACAGGAACTGGTGAAGCATCATGAATCCGCCGCTGAAATCGTAATAGCGCCAGAAGAGTCCTGGCCGGTACCACAATTGCGAGTGACCGCCGATGGCGTCGTCTGCGAAGCGTACGGCAGCCGGCACAACGCCAGGAGGCTTTCCCTTATCCGTCCGAAAGCAATCTTCCACCCACGCGCGACTCCACTCTTGCAGGAACCTCAGCGCCTCGGGATGGCGATTGTACCAGGCCAGCCAGCGCGCTGCACTTACCGTTCGAGCGTTCATCGGCACGTCGCAGTCGCGGGGCGGCCTTTCGTCGACCTCCGTCGAGGAATACCAGGCGGACCGAAAATGACGGTGACCCCGCGGGGTAACCCCCGTCCAGAGAGTGAGCATCTTCCGCACAGCCCGCATACACCGTTCCACGTAGATGGGGTTTCCGTATTCGTAGGCCATCATCATCGGCTGGGTATCCGCCAGGGGTTCGGCCGCGTGTTCCACATCGCGGACCTTACGGGAGTATCCGTCCTCGATCCAGTCGCTGTTCCAGATCCCCTCCACGATTCTCCGGAGGCCCAGGCATGTCAGGGAGTCGTCAGCGGCAAGTACCCCTATCGCCCACCATCGGAGCATCTCCACGTCGTCATCGTACTTGCCACCCATCTCACCGTTCGCGGCCTGGCGGAACTGCACCCAGTAGTGAATAAGCCTTAGAATGTCCTTCAGGGCGCGTGTCTGGTAATAGGCCCATTCGGGGACGCTTGGATCCCTGGGTAGCGTATCCACGGCAAGGGGCACTGGCTCCCCACGATAGAGGCGGAGCAGCCGATGGTTCGGGAAATACCTGGCAAGTTCATCAAAACATTGTTGCGCACGTACGCGCTGGTCTTGCTGATGCTGTTCCAGCCAGAGCCAGAAGGCGATTCGGCCCTCTTGCCAGAGCGCTTGCGTCCACAGAGGGTGTTCGCGCACTTCGGCGATCTTATGGAACGCCTGGGCGGCCAGCTCGCAGCGATCGAAGATCCCGTACCCGGAGGCTGTAGCGGCCCAGTCCCAGCCGCGCATCTGGTACAAGCTTTCCGCCTTGAGAAACAGCTGGACAAGACGCCGGTGGAGGGGGATTGCGGGCGAGAGATCTGGAGGGATCGATTCCAGCAACCGAGCCGCCCACTCCAACCAGGGCCGCGCTACGTCCACCTCCAGCCTGCCGCAAAGAGCGAGGATCAAGACTGCCTTCTCAAAGGCCTCCGCAGGCTCGCGGTCTGGGACCGCCGAAAGCAACTCCCCCGCTTCCCGGATCCTCCCCGCGTTGACGTTTCTGAGGATGAGCTCTGCGTTTGGCGTCCTCAGGGGGCGCACTGGCTCCACTTTCCCCTCCCGCCAGACCATAGGGCCGGGGTCCCCTGGATAAATGGCAAGACCCGCCAGCTGGGAGGGCTGTCCCTCGGCGCGCACCACCAAGACCAGGCCCGTGCTGTCGACGGAAACTTTTCGGAAAAAGGACCAGTACGGCGGTGGGCTTTCCGCCTCGTAGCCCCAGCGATAGGGTACGCAGTCGGCGACCAGGACTTCGTCATTGGCGGAGATACGGCCTCGCCACACGGTTCGCTCGCCGCCGGGAACGAAAATCTCGAGCCAGTAAGGGCCCGGAGAAAGATCCACCCGGAAGACAATGGAATCCTGGGAGACGACGGCGTCAGCAAGCCATTCAGGGAATTCGTCCACCCTCGCCGCGTGACGGGCGGCTCCGTACCCGCACCCTAACAGACCGTACCCGGATTCCCGATCGTACGAGGACTCTGGTCGCATACACAGGGTACCCTCTGCACACGGACCCGCCTGTGGTCCGAAGTCAAAGCGCAGAGGCCAGGGCCGGTCCCAGCCGCGGTGTGCGGGAGCAGCCTGGGTCAGGTGCAGGGTCACGCACAGAGGCAAGACCCCGAGCATCGCGAACCTGGAGTGGCGTAGGTGGACGGTGCTCATCGGCTCGGCTCCTATTCGCTCGAGATCGGGACAAAGTCGTCTCCACAGCACACTGTCTCCCGTCGGCGAGACGCTCAGCCCTTCGCTTGCCACGCATCCGGGGGGCGATGGGTCCGCAGCCCCACTTGTGGAAGGCGCCTCAGCGGAGCTCTCGCCGCAGCTTTTCGACACGGGCCCTCGCCTCCCGCACCTTGGCGCTTTCGGACTCTTCCCAGAACCAGTACAGCCCTCTCTCCAGCGCAGCTAAAGCTGCTTTGCGATCCTTGAGCTTCTCGCAAAGCTCTCCGAGGTGGAGATAAAGTTCAGCCTCGCTTGGCCAGATGCGGAGTCCCTCCAGCAAGGCCTGCGCGGCCTGCAGGTACTGGCCCTGCGCCTCGTACACCTCCGCCAGAGCCTTGAACGGACCGGGGATATCCGGTTCAAGCTCGCACCATTTCCTGGCCCAGGTCAGCGCCTCTTCGAAATGGCGGTGGCGCCTGTGGAGATGCACCATAAGGCTGTAGGGATCCGGAAGGTTCGGCCTCTTTGCCACCGCCATCCGGGCCAGGGAGACCGCCTTGGCGACGCTGTCCAAGCCGGCGTAGCAAGCAGCCAATCCCGCTAAGGCCTCCACGCAGTTCGTGTCGGCCCCGTAGGCCTTCTCGAAGAAGGGGATCGCTGCGGCGAACCGCTTTTCGTCCAAAAGGTCATCCGCCTCCTCGAGGGCACGGGCCACAGTGTCGGGCTGGGCGATTTCGTCGTAATCCACGGCTGAAAGACAGTATTGACTCCAGTGGGCGGAGTCGGACTTGTCAATCTCCAGCTCGTCCATCTTGCGTCCGTCGACGCTCCACGCCTCAAGGTGCAGGCGGAGCCCGTGGATACGAACCAGTACGTAACCGTGGGTGCGCTCAGCGTGGGCTGTCCATGCTCGGCGGCCGATCGACCGCATTTTGGCGCCGCCATTGCCGCAAACGATGTAGGTTACAGGCGGCTCGCCCACTCGGGAGGCTATAGGACGACTCCGCTCGTAATTGTGGTCGTGCCCGCTGAAGACAAGATCGACCCTGTGCCTCTCAAACAGAGGGTGGAGGAGCCGCTGCCTTTCCAGGCGATCCAACGTGTAATAGCGCCGCGCTGCCGTGAAAGGCGGGTGGTGAAAGAAGACAACCTTCCAATCCGCTCTGCTACTTGCCAGGTCCTCTTCGAGCCACCGAAGCTGTTGGCCGCCCTCACGCAGATAATCCAGGTCGGAGTCGAGGGCCACGAAGTGCGCGTTGCCGTAATCAAATGAGTACCACTGTTCGTTTCCCGGCAGTGAGAAATAGGCAAAGAACTGCTCCGCGTGTCCTTCGTGGTTGCCCAGGGCCGCGAACACCGGCACGGACCGGATCAGGTTAGCCGCCGGTCGGAAATAGATCAGGTCCCACTGTTTTTCCACGTGGCCGCGTTCGACGAGGTCTCCCGTACGCAGCACGAAATGGGGTTCAGCCTGCAGCACCCTTTCGGCAATGGCGCCGTGGCGGAAGGGGCCATTCTGTGAGTCGCCGAACACGGCAAACGAGAACGGCTCACCCGCCCGCACGGCCGTGCGAAACGAGCCTAAGGGGGAGGGACGACCGCCACTCAGGGCCCGGTAATAATAGCGGGTCGAAGGCTCGAGCCCGGCGATCCTGATCTCGTGCAGCCTGCAAGCTTCTTGCTCCCGAAGGGTATCCTGGAGCCTCTCGGTCGTCCCGTACGCCACAGCGCCAATCTCGGGAGCCTCACTCTGCCACATGATTACGGCACTGGTAGCCGTCACGTTCTGAACATAAGGACCTTTCCGAAAGGCAGGGTCTGGCTCCCCGAGGAGCGGCAGGACCTGGATGGCTTGCAGGAGATTCGGCCTGGGAGCACAGCCCGTGGCGGCAACGACCGTAAGAAGAACAAAGCCACCTACCAGCAAGCCTCTTGGCTTCCCCATACTATCCGCCTCCGATCGGCACGTCTCCAAGACCACCGCCACTACCGGCCCCTAACCCCCGCCGGAAGATTATCAGTTCTCCTGTCACAGCGGTCATGCCGAAGCTAAAACCTGTCGACCAGAGTGCCGAGCCTACCAGAGCCAGCGCCATCGGCCGTGTTTCTCGAGTCTCCTCCCCCTGGTTTGAGGGCTCAGCCCACCCAGCCTCGCGGACTTGCCATTGGCCCGTCAGGGTGAACAACTCGTTCCGCCACGCGCAGGTCACCTCCGAAAGGGGGAAGCCGGCCATCTCTGGCGGGCGCTCGCGAATCGTACTCCCCCGCAGTGTCCGGGAATCCGCGGTGGGCCCTTTCGCCTGCGGACGCGGGGATCGGCGATTGCGTCGGAAGCGATCGGGTAGAGGCGACGAGAGGGACCATTAGCTGCCCGGCACATGGGGCATCTGATCCCACGCGGGGTGTCGCGTCAGGTTGACGGGGGCACCTCCGTCCGGCCGTACACGGTAGATGTCGCAATCGCCGAAGCGCGCCGAATGGAAGTAAATCCAGCGTCCGTCCGGAGAAGAGACGGGGAACTGGTTGATGTAGTCGAGACCGAGGGTCAGATTCCGTAGGGAACCGTTGCGGTCGACCACGCACACGTCGCAGTACTTTGCTCCCCTTAAGTTCGAGACGAAAACGATCCGGCGTCCGTCTGGCAGGAAGCGAGGCTCTTGGTTAAAGGCGCCGTTTCTCACCAGGGGTCGCAGCCCGCCCCCGTCCACTCGCACTGTGTAGATGTGCGAAGCCTGGCCTGAGACCACGCAGAATACGATCGCCCGGCCGCTCGGAGAGAAGCTCGGGCTGCGCAGGGGATTTCGGCTCGGCATAATCTCCCTTCGTCGACCGCTGCGCAGATCGTGGACGACGAGCACGTACTGCTCATCCTTGGCCGAGACGAACACCAACTGCTGGCCATCCCAGGAGAATGCGGGGTCGTATTCATCCCGTTCCGCTTGCGACAGGCAGCGCTCGCGTCGCCCGTCCTTGCCAATCAGCCAGACCTGCCGCTTCCCCTCGAACTTGCGAAGGTAGACGATCCACTGGCCCTTCGGATCGAAGCTGGCTTGGGGATCGTCGTAATCCAGCTCGGTGAGTTCTGTTACCTTGCCACTGGCTACCTCCGCCAGAGAGAGGGTCTTGCGACCCCCTTGGTGGAAGGCGACAAAAAGAACCTCCCGGCCGTCCGGCGAAAGCCGGGGCCTTGAGAGGGTGGTCACCGTCCCCCATCCTGCACTGAGATTGCGCAGATTTCGGCCGTCCGGATCCATGAGGAAGATATTGAATCGGTGCTGGGGAGCGTCGCGGTTCGAGAGGAAGACCACCGGGTGGCCGGCGGCACCGTTTCCCCGCGGGGCACAGCCTCCAAAGTGTTGCCCCAGCCCAAGCGCTACCAGAATACCGATCGGTCCCAGGCGCACCCTGATCATCGTAAGAACTGGACCCCGAGGGTTACGAGCACCATGGAGATGGACCTCTCCTCGCCCAGGATCGAATCCTCCCGGGTGGCGATTTGTGGGAATACCTTCTCCGAGAGGCGGCGTGTGCCGTCGTACCGTGGCGTGCTCAGGTTTACGTACCGCACGCTGATCGTGTAGGTCATATTCAGTAGCACGCCCGCTCCGACCTGATACCCGAAGTCGCGGGCGAATCCGTAGTCGGTGTCTTCCGCTTTGATCGAGCCCACGTAGGCGGTCTTTCGAGGGGCGCGGGAGATGTTCAGGCCTGCCTCCAGTATTCCGAAGACTGCCAGTCTTGGGGAGAAATAGTAGTCGTAGCGAAATCCGGTCATCACGGGGATGTTCAACCAGTGGCCGAACTCGAGCCGTAATCTCACGGAATCGCCCAGCTGTCTCTGGAAGGTACGCCGCGCGGGCTCAGCATCGAGGCGATTGACGATGAGCTGCCCTCCAACGATCCAGTGCAGACCCTTAAACCACACCGGGGTAACAAGCTCGGCCCCAGAGCCCCAGCCATAGCCGGCGAGCCCAATCTTGTCTCCCAGCGCGAAGCCGTGGCGGCGTGTCATCTTGGTTTGGTCGCACAGGGTGGCACCGAAGGATCCCGTGGGGATGGACCCCAAGCCGTACACATGGAAACCGAGTTCGGACACCTGGGCGAATCCCAAGCGAGCCAGACCGAGAACCACCAGGACCAACATTCCTGCTGTGGTGGTCCGCCGCATCCCGCCTCCCTTGAGCTGAACGGATTTCTTGCCCTCCACAGAGTGCGGGGTGGCACAGGTCCTTTGCACCACCCCGCACGCCATCTTCTCGTACCAATGACCCTGCTCAGTAGCGCGGACTCACTTCAGCAACAGCATTTTGCGCATCTCTGTTCGGCCTTCGGCCTGCAGTTTACAGAAGTACAATCCGGTGCTCACGATCCGGCCGGCGTCGTCACGGCCATCCCAGGTCACCGTATAGGTACCGGGACCTTGCAGAGCGTGGTTGACCAGCTCGCGCACCGTGCGACCGGCACTATTCACGATCAGAAGCCGCACAGGTGTCTTCTGGGTCAGCCTGTAACGGATGGTCGTGCCAAGATTGAAGGGATTGGGGTAGTTCTGCTCGAGAGCGAAGCGGGCGGGAACCCAGGCCGAGCCCGTGGCACCCACTCCGGTCCTGACCCACACCTCCCATTCCGCTTTCTTCTGTGGGAACCAGTTCAGGTCGCCCACCGGGAAGCCGCCTTCGGCGTGGGTGTAGGCGACCGAAGAGGTGCGGTAGTCAAAGTCGAACTCGTCCGGCGCGGGCCCCATCGTTTCTGGATTCTCGCTCAGCACCCCGCGTCCATTTCGGTCAGCCGCGATATCCGGATTGTTCTCGTTGGAGTAGTTGGTGGCGAAGCGATGATCGGCGTAAGCCACAATCACTGCGGGATCCGGCGGGTCGCTGAACACCGGGTACTCGATGATGTTGTTCGCCTCCACCATCTTGGGATAGGTGGCAAAGAATCGAGCCGTCCGCTGATCGAAGAAAGGATAAACCTCAAGGCTGTCCTTACTGTCTATCCAGGCTTGGACCTCCGGGGTCCATCCCATCACGTTGTTCCTGACGACGTAGACCCTGTCCTCGTCCCGAGCGATGTCAGGAGCGCGCAAGGTATCGATCTGAATCATGCACTCGCCGAGGGTGTCGCCCACCGTCCGGCCCTCGTAGCCGAAATCCACAAGGAGGTTGTTGGTGAAGATGAGATTCACGGTGCGCCCGGTCTGCATCTCGCCAAAATCGCCGGCGACCTGATACATCGTCACGTGGTCAAAGATGCAGTTGAGGATGATGCCGCCGCCACTCCGCAAGGGCTCTGACGAGCAGGTGTAGAGGGTGCTGTTCTGAACGAAGATGGTGTCCTGCGTATTGGCGCGCGTATCAATGAACCGGCCATTGCCCGGATCGGCCAGAAGGTAGGAGTTGCGCAGGATCGTATTGGTAATGTACAGCTTCTGATTCGCAGCATTCATGCGGAAAAAGGACTGCGCATCGTAGTCCAGAAAACAGTGGTCAACGATGTAGCGGCCGCCCTTCTTATCCAGGCGGAACATGTTCTTGTCGGCCGCATTGCCCAGATTGTCGATCCCTGAGACGTACAGCCCTTTCCAGTATCCATCGCCCTTGGGGTTGAAGGCGCGCACCGAAGCCCCTGCTTCCGTAACGGCGGGGATGATGATGGGCATCGGCCCTTCACCCTCCGCGGCGATAATGCGCACCGGCGCCCCTTTCACACCCGTGATCGAACCGTTGAGGAGATAATATCCACCGCGCTCCAACCTGTACACCCGGTTCGGGTTGACCGGATATCCCGTGGCGGTGGTATCGCCCTGAATGGCCAGATTAAGCGTCTCGAATCCCTGCGGGACGTCCACCGTATCCGGAGCCTGAGCCCAAGCGGCCCGGGACACCCCCCAAATCCAAAGGCCCGTGATGCACAGTGCGAGCAATTTTTTCATCATTCTCCCTCCTCAGATTCGTCCGATTCGGCCCATTGCCTGCACCTCCCTTAGGTAAAAGCTAACCGGCCCCAGCTCTCACCTCCTTTCGCCGTCTCGTGGCCCTTGGACCCCTGCCCTGGCCCCCCGCCTCATCGTCGTCAGTACTCGTACGTCAGCCCCGAATAGATGGTCCAGCTATAGTATTCCTTGGAGGTCGGAAAGCGGGTGAAATGCTGGTAGGACTCGTCGGGCTCGTCGGTAATATTGTTCCAGTTCACGAAGAGGCCCAGGTTTCTGGTCAGACGCAGTTTCAGCGAAAGGTCCAGCCGAAGGTAGTCTGCGGTAAAACCATCCAGCTCAGGCCTCTCGCCAACGTAACTTAAGGTGTTCCCCTGATAGAGCAGCGAGAGGCGCGCCGAAAACGGACCCTTGTCGTATCCCACCGCTACATTCGCCACATGATCGGCCTGATCCGGCATACGACCGGCGCGGAAGGTATCGACCACCGTAGTCCGAACAAACGGAAATACTGGGAGGCGCTCCTGCTTGACGTAGGATCGGGGGAAATGCGTCTCTGACCAAATTCGGGCGTAGTTCGCGTTGAGCACAATGCCGTCCAGAGGAGAAGGAAGCCAGCGCAGGTTGGTCTGCCATTCGAACTCCAACCCCCTCAACCGGGTGCGGAAGGGATTGTTTTCCGGTCGGCTCAGCCAGAAGCCCTTGAGTTCCTTGGGAAATCCCTCCTTGATGGGATCCAGGATCTTATGCCCACGGCGCAGGAAAATCAAGTCGTCGATCTCCTTGTAGAAACCACCAAGCGTGAGCAAGCCGATACGATTGCTGTGGAAGGATAGGAACAGATCGTAATTCGCGGCCATCTGGGGCCGAAGATCGGGCCGGCCGTACTCCACCTCCTGAGCAGAGCCGTGAACTTTCTTCTTGGGCAGAAGCCAGTCCAGGCGTGGACGGGAGATCGTCCGGGTATAGGCCAAGCGCACATCGAACCATCCCAGAGGACGGACGCGCATGTGGATCATCGGGAACCAGCGCCCGTACTTGGCTGTGGCACTCGTGTCAGCCACCCATGGGTGATCGAGGCTGGGCTCATCATTCAAGTCGGGCACATTGCCCTTGCGACCGGTCATGTCGTCCACTGTGAATTCGTACCGGACTCCCGGGAGTAGCATCAGCCATCGCCCGAGATGTACTTCCGTCATGGCGTAGCCGGCGGTGATCTTTTCCACCGTCGAGTAGTCGTCCACCTCGGCCAGAGGGGACCACACGTACAGGGAGTCAAGGAGAAAGCTGTTCAGCAGGTGGTTCAATTCGTCGCCGTTCAAGCCGGGGCCAAAGCGATATTCGCCTCCGAGGAAATTGCCGGGGTCGAAATGGGGGTCAAGGTAATTCCGCACCGAAGCCCAGCCGGTTCCCGGCAAGCGAACAAAGGTGAATCCCGGCGTCCCGTACTTCGAATGATGCCGCTCGTAGCCCGGATTGGTGTTGTCCAACCGGTGTCGCTTCTCCCCGCGGTCGCGATCGCGGTAATTATGGATGTACTTCCCGCCAAACTTGAGGTAGCCAGCCACGTGCTTTCCCAGGGAGAAGGGGATGCGGGTGTTGAACTGCGCGGTGTAGTGACGCTCGAAAGCCTTCTCTTCATAAAAGTAACCCTCGTAGAGGTGCATGTTGTCGATATCGTCATAGGCCGCGGCGATCAACTCCTTCGGTCCAAAGAATTCGCCGAGCTTCGACATGTCGAAGGCGCTGGTCTCCTTGAAGCGAATGTGATTATAGTAGGGTTGGCGCGTGACGGAGGCCGTGCGCGCAAGGCCCCAGTCAACACTACCGAATCCGAGACGGTGTTCGCCGGACAAGCTGTTGGTCAACACATCGGTCTGGGCGCGTCGATCACGGTAGTGCCGTTCATGCCAATTGCTATCCTCGTTGTAGCGGTTGTCCCACGTTCTTTCCCAGCGGTCGAGCCGGCTTACGAAGTTCCTTAGATTGAGCCGCCCATTCGGGAGACGATAGTCTGCAAGAACGCTGAATCCTCTGCGCCTGCGGACTTCGTCCACGTAGCGGAGATAGACGCTACTAACCGCGATGGGCGCAAACTCCTCGCCCGGCCGTTTCTCCCGTACCACGTTGTAGCTGGCG
The DNA here is from genome assembly GCA_034506315.1 of candidate division KSB1 bacterium. Taxonomy (GTDB): domain Bacteria; phylum Zhuqueibacterota; class Zhuqueibacteria; order Oleimicrobiales; family Geothermoviventaceae; genus Zestofontihabitans. Next base: position 14,374 of record JAPDPT010000060.1, read on the forward strand.
CTGAGCTTGTCCGATCCCCTCTGCGCCCGCTCGAGATTGCCGGTGACCAGGATTCCGAACCGGCCGCGCCCGTAACGATTGCTCATGATGAAGCTTGCCTTGTACTGGTTCGGATCGTTGCGCTCGGCGCCGTACCCATGGTAGACGCGTGAGCTGAAGCGGAACCCGCCGTCTGGAGCATTGGCCAAATCAAAGTTGACGACCCCGCCGAAGGCGTCAGCGTCTCTGTCGGGGGTGAGGGCCTTCACCACCTCGATGCCCGCCAGGATCTCGGGCGCGATCATGTCCATGTCGACGCTGCGATCGTCGAGATCGGTGGCTGGAACCCGGTCGCCGGCAATGCTCACCAGGTTATAGGTAGGTGACAAGCCTCGGATTACGACCCGATTTCCCTCACCGCCGCTCCTCTTAATCGAAATGCCGGGCAAGCGACCTACGGACTCCGCCGCATTGTAATCGGGGAGTTCCAAGATGCGCTCAGCCGAGACTACATTGGTAATCGTGTTCGCTTGCAATTGGCGGTTGATGGCCGCAACCTGACCCTCCGCTTGTGCTGTAATCACCACTTCCTTCCCGCGCAGCACCTCAAAGGCCATCCGAACGTCCAAACGCTGGGTTTCGCCGGGCGAGAGGATGACCGGGATTTGCTGGGATTGGTATCCGATGTAGGAAACGCGAACGACATAAGAGCCTGGCGGGATGCGGAGTATTCGGAATCGTCCTTCGAGATCCGTCGCGGCGCCGAGGGCTGTTCCTTCGAGAACCACATTGGCGCCCGGCAAGGCATCCCCCGTATCCTTATCCCGCACGGTCCCCACAATCTGTGCGGTTTGGGCCAGGCCAAACTCGGCCAGGAACATCACGCCAGCACTTAGCCACAGGCCCGCCCTCTTGGATCTCGAAATACCCATCAGTTCCTCCTTTGGGCCACATGCCCCTAACCCATGGCTCGCACCGCTCGACTTCACCCTACGATCTGACCGGTTCAATGTCAAGGAGAATTCTCTCGTCGGCATGGGCCGCCCTTGGCTGGCGATCCGGAAAGTCAAGCTGATGTGCTTCCGTCGCATCGCCCTTGGCCGTGGCCTGAGGCGGTCAGAAACCGTGCCGAAAGAGACAGTCCTCACCTCCTCCAAGGATGACTTCCCAGGGTTTAGCCCCGGAGCCCTCTTCCGGGCGTGGCGGCACGAAGCAGACGTCCCGTGGCCCTTTTCCCCAATCGGGAGGGACGCGCCCGTTAGGTGGAGACGGAGGCGCAATCGGCTCAAGAGGATTTCCATCGAGTGAAGATTGCACGGGGGCAGAGCGGCGAGGGGCAAGACCGAGCAGTCGGCTACGCGGCGCAGGAGTGCGGAAAGAGCCCCACGCTGCAGGCTACGGAGAACCACTGGGAACTCTAACCCGTGCCGAGGGTGAGCGGCACGATCCCGGGCTTGCGGACAGACGACAGTCCCTGCCCCTTGCCGCAAGCTTTCGACCGGCTGCAACAAGCCGCTCTCGTATTTTTCATTGACAAAATGAACGGATTTCAGCATATTCGGCCGTTCCGCGGGTGCGAAGTGGGTTTTTGAGGACTGGGCGAAGAAAAACCAGCCATGGGAGGAACAATGAGGAGGAAATCGCGCTGCATCTGGGCTCTGATTGCGTCTCTAGTGGCACCGTCCATCGTATTGGCTTCGGGTGTGGCTTTGACGGGCATTGGTCCTCGCGCCACGGCACTTGGTGGCAACTATCGCGCTCTCGCTTCGGACTGGAGTGCGTGCTACTGGAATCCCGCCGGGCTGGCGCAGATCCAGGGGCTACACGCCGGGTTCGATGTGGAATGGATCAAAGTCCGCGGTTACCTGACGCCCGCCAACTGGGACACCCTGGGGCGGTTCAGCGTCTTCCGGCAGCGGGAGACCGCCAATAGGGACAAGAACTTCTTCGTACCCGCGGGCGGTCTGGTCCTCGGCACCGGTTCGCTGGCCGTGGGCCTCAGCGTGTTTGCCCCCTTCGGACTTGGCGCCACCTGGGACCTCCTGGAAACGGAGAGCGCATTCGACGCAAACTACCCGAAGTTCGACTACGACGACGACCTGAAGGTCATCGACATTCATCCCACGGTGGCCGTACGGCTCAATGAGGGACTGTACGTTGGAGCCGGGCTTTCCGTCGTCTACAGTAGCATGATGATCCGCAAGCCGGGCTTCATCCCCAATCCCTACCTTAATCCGCCAGATCCCACCCTCGCCGCCTTTGTGCGAGTGGCCCGATTCGCGGAAAACGGCCTTCTGAGCTCGCCGTACACCCACTTCTTGGTTGACACCAAGCTCAAAGGCGACGGATGGGGCTGGGGAGCAAACCTCGGCGCCATCTGGAAGGCCACTCCGACCCTGAGCTTTGGGGTGAGCGGCCAGTGGTATCACGATCTCGAACTCGATGGGAAGGTGGACGCAGCCATCTATTTCCCGAACAACCCGCAGGCACACCAGATGATCACCGCTCTGGTTCGGCCCAGCCTGCTCCAGAAGCTCCAGCGCGGCGAGATTACCCAAGAGCAATTCCTTGCGGTAGCCAATGCGTATTCTGGCCAGCGGGTGCCTGTCTATGAGCAAGCCAAGGGTTCGGCGACAGTGCCCCTGCCGGCCACGGTGGGCGTAGGCGTGGCGTACACGGGCCTCCCCAACACCACCCTCACTGCGGACGTGAGCTGGACGCGGTGGTCAAGCTGGGATGTGATTAAGATCAAGATGGACAATGGGGACGAGAACGAACTCCGTGAGCAGTGGAAAAACACCCTGCGAGTGGGCGTCGGAATGGAGCGAAGACTTGGCTCTCTCCGGGCCAGGCTGGCCTACTACACTGAACCAGAAGCTCCTCCGTCCACCACGCTCACGCCAACCATCCCGGACATCAGCCGCCGCCACGTGGTGCTGGCCGGGCTCGGGATCCCTGTAGGGGCTGTCTGCGTGAATATCCACGCAGAGAAGTTCTTCACCCCGAACCGCACGGTTGACCGGTGGATCCTCGCACCCGACGGCACCGACTACGACAACGTGGCCGGCAAGTACCGCCTGACCACCTTCACGGTGATGGTGGGCGTCGACTACGGGCTATGAGACATAGGGAACGGACAGGGGCCACCCCGGCACACGGTCGGGGGGCCCCTTCCCGTGGAGCGTACGGAGTGGGTTCGATCCTCCGAGCGCTTACCGTCCTTCTCCTGCTCGCGGGCTGCAGCGTGGACAAGGGGCTGGAGCCCCTCCGTTCGGGAATCGAAGGGAAGATCGTCTTCCACGGCGATCTTCCTCCCTCTACCGACCGAGTCGTTGTGGTCGCAGCCTACACCTTCCCTCCCGCGGGACCTGCGGATCTGGCGTTCAGCGACCCCCTGCCCCTCGGCAAAGACACCGTAGATTTCCGGATCATTTTGCCGCCGGGCAGGTATCCCTTTGTTGGGGTGCTTTGGAAGCAGGCGGGCTACGGCTACGAGATCTGGAATCTCCTGGGGGCCTACTTTCGGAGCCAGGGGGACTTCTTGCCCGGCGTGGTGGAGGTACCCGATCGTCGCACCGTCGTCCGCGATCTCCGGATCGAGGCGGATTACTCCCGGGCCCAGCCGCACAGCGAAAGCGTGGTACGCGGCACGGTGCACTATTTCGGAACACCCCCCGGGGACCTCGAGGAAATCCGACTTGTGGCTTCCCTATCCTTTCCACCTCGGAACTTCCTCGACCTCCGGATTGGCGGCCCGATCCCGATCCGCACCGATTCCGCCGCCTTCGCTTTCCCCCTGCCCCCTGGAGAATACCCATTGCTGGGCGCCGTGGCGAAGCTGAGGGGGATGGACTGGGATCCCCAGAACATCGTCGGATTGTACCTTGCCGATGATCCCCTCCGGCCGGGCGAAGTGGTAGTGCCATCCCCTGAGGCGCAGGTAACGGGAATCAATGTGACGGTACAGTTCGAACGCATTCAGCGCCGCACGGACAGCGGTGCACGCGGCGTTGTCCACTTTCTCGGCACGCCGCCTGCCGGGGTGATCCAGGGCATTCTTGTCGCCACTCGGAGCTACCCGCCTCGCTCGCTGCTGGATGCCGTCATCGGCCCGACTGTTCCTGTGGTTCCCGACTCGGTCACTTTCAGTTTCCGACTGAGCCCGGGCCAGTACCCGTTCCTCGCGCTCCTCCTGCCTGGCCCCTCGGGCCAGCTGGACATCAGCTCGATCGCCACCTACTATCGCGATCCGGCGGATAGCCTCCGGCCTGGCCTGGTGGTGATTCCGGACGAGCGTACATGGGTGGGACCGATCCACTTGCGAGTGGACTTCCGGCGCGGGGCTATCGAGGGAAGGGTTCGCTTTGAGGGGCCGTGGCCGGCGAACACTGAATTCGTCAGGGTCGCTGCATTCGACATCATTCCGCGCACCGTCGCCGACTATTACAAGGTAAAGGGCTTCACCGATCCTCTGCCCGTGAATGTGCCCGAAGCAGCCTATCACCTCGATTTGCCTCCAGGCACGTATCGGTACATCATCGTCGTCTGGAAGGCCCTCGGGACGAGTCTTCTCGACATCAAGCAAATCGGATTGTACGCAGACCCAAAGGATCCCACATCGCCCGGTACGGTGGAGGTGAGGTCCGGCATGGTCACAACCGGGGTGGACATCGTAGCGGATTTCCGTCGTCTCGCACCTCTGGGCTCCTACGGATCGGTAGCCCTGCCGACCGAACGAGGTCCGCATGGAGTACGCGGCGGGATCCATCGCCCGTCGGCAGTCCGAGCATTACGCGGAGTTCCCTTGGAAGCGACGGTATCGAGTGCAGAGCGATGGCAATGACTTCGCGGTGGCCATTGAGTCGGATCGCAGCCAGGGGACGGGTCAGCCTTCTCTGCGCGGCGATCCATTTCACTCTCGCGCTGGCGGGCAAGACCCTTGCCGCCGAACGGGCACAACTTTTCGGCAAAGCCACGGATGCCGCAACGGGCGAGCCCCTGCCGGGGGTCCAGGTGCTGGCGGAAGGAACGTTCCTTGGAACCACCACCGATGCTCAGGGACGATACCGCCTCCTGTTGCCTCCGGGCGAATACTGGATCGTAGCGCGGATGATGGGATATGAAACCGAGCGCCGGCATGTGAGCCTGGGGGCGAACCAGCAACTCCAACTCGATTTTCCGCTGCGCCAGACGGTGCTGCGTGCCCCCGAGGTTGTGGTATCGGCAAGCAAGCGGTACCAGCTCCTGGCGGAGTCGCCGCAGTCCGTCGCAGTCCTTTCCCGAGAACAGATCCTTTCCCGAAACCGCCTCTACCTGGACGAGTACCTTGAGTACGCCCCGGGCGTAACCCTGGTGGACAACCAGGTCAATATTCGCGGCTCCAGCGGCTACAGCCGAGGAGCAGGGTCGCGAGTGCTTCTCCTGGTCGATGGTGTGCCGATGATGCCTGGCGACAGCGGGGACATCAAATGGGATGTCATCCCGGTGGACCAGATCGGCCAGGTGGAAATCGTCAAAGGGGCAGGCTCTGCCCTTTACGGCTCGAGTGCACTGGGTGGGGTCATCAACGTCATGACCCTTGACCCGACCGGCCCACCGAGGACGATGGTCCGCTGTGTGGCGGGTGCCTACGACCAGCCTCCCTATCCTGAGTGGCGATGGACAAATCGGGTACTGCGCTTCTCCGAGTGGTCCATCTCCCACTCCCGGGAGATCGGATCGGCGGGGATCACCGCTTACGCCAAACGTTCGGAATCTTCGGGGTACAAGGTCAATGGCCACTACAGTCGCTGGAACGTGTTCACCAAAGCTCTGTGGCGACCGGACCAGCGCGACCGCGTGGAACTTACCGTAACGGGAAGTACAGACAACTACGGCGCCAACCTGATGTGGCCGGATCAAAGTCGGGCCCTGGAGGTAGCACCCGACGCCGTCGGCGACTACATCCGCTCGACCAAGCTTCTGGTGGCGGCTCAATGGCGCCGGGCCGTGTCCGCCCGTCTGGCTCACCGGTTCCGATTCTCCGGCTTCGGCAATGGCTGGACGGACTACTTCCACGATAGCCACGATTATTCCCGCGCCCGCCAATACGGGGTCGAGTACCAGCTCGACTATCTCCTCGGCGGCAGCCACCCCCTGACGGCGGGGATCGAGGGAAGCTACGGTCGGGTGCGCGCAAACATCTTCGGACGGCGAGAAATCTCCGACATCGCCGCCTATGCCCAGCTGGATCTACGACTGAGCCGGAGGCTGATCCTCAACCCCGGTCTGCGGGTGGACGCAAGCCAGCGGGACCGTCGGAAGACGGAAAAGCAGGTCAGTCCGAAGATCGGGCTGGTATGGCGACTCAGCAGTGGGACTACGGTGCGAGCAAGCCTCGGCTCCGGTTTCCGCGCCCCAAGCGTTGCCGAGGCGTACTCGCAGACCTACGTCTCGGGCCTAAGGGTCGAACCTAATCCCGAGCTCAAAGCAGAGCGGGGTTGGACCGCTGAGACCTCTGCTCTCTACGAGCTGCGTAACCTGCGCCTCGAAATGGCGGCTTTTCACAGCTACTTCCAGGACCTCATTGAGCCGCAGGCGGATGTCACGAACACCGTCCGCTTTCGCAACGTGACAAGAGGGCGCCTTACAGGCCTTGAGGTCGGGGCCCGTTGGGCACAGGCTGTCCTTCTCGGCCGAGCCGACCTCGGCATCAACTACCTGTACCTCGATACGGAAGACCTCTCCCTGCACCAGCCCCTGGCCTATCGCGCCCGCCACCTGGCCCAGGCTAACTTCGAATGGCGGTACCGCCGATGGCGTGTGGGAGCCGACTACCGGTATGTGAGTCGGATGGAACGGGTTCAGATCTACTACCGGGACGATCGTGTCCCACAGAAGGTGCTGGATTGTCGCCTCTCCCTCGAGACGCAGCTCGGGCTCCTGAGCCTCGAGGTAGACAACGCTCTCAACTACGCCTACACACAGATCGAACGCAACCTGGAACCGATCCGGAGCTACAAGCTGACGTTCCAACGCGCCTTTTAACCCCCAGCTTCCCTGAGTTCGGGTCGCGGGGAGAACTCTGCAGGGGTCCTGTGTCCCTACCCGGCCGAGCCAAAGCACCTCGCCCGCTGCGTCGTCAGGTCGGTGGGAGCAAAGCGAGGGGAATCTACCTTCTCGGCGTCGCCGCCACCCTGGGGCTTGGTTGCAACCGCGCCCCGCAGGGACCCGTCCTCGGCGATCCCGACCCTGGCACTGTTTACCCGGTGTTTGAAGTCCGCTTGCACGAAGGCAGCCTCTCCCGGACGGTCTCATTACCTTACGTCGCCCCTGTGACGGCTGAGCCCGTACTCGCTTCCTTTGAATTCCAGTTCCCGGATAGTGTTGTCGGAACCGCGGCGTATTTGGCTGTGTCCGTGGACGATCGCGCAGAAGTCACCCTTAACGGTGCAATTCTGGGCGCTGTGGAGGACGTCGGTGAACTGGAGCTTGGGGTTTGTTACCCCTCCGTTCCGCTTCGGATTGCCCTGCGTTGCTCAGCCTATGCCGAACCTGCTCGCCTGCGCGGGGTGTGGTTGATCGTCCGGCCAGGAAGGGTGCGGCAATTGCGTCTCCTGGAAAGCGAGCTCGCCCGCTTCCTCGAGCTCCCTTTCCAGCGCTGGGAAGAGTGGGAATGGCGTCCGTCCTCCGGACCCGGAGCCCAATGGAAGCGCGGGGGGCTTGGGCTGACCTGGAGCGGCTCAGGCGAGAAGCGATGGTTTCGTACGCGGCTGCCTTGGCCATCTACCGTAAACGGATTCCTCACCAATGGAGACAGCCTCTGGCTCCGCCTGGCGGTTGACGACTCGGCAACGGTTTTCGTAGACGGCCGACTGGTTGGGGCTATCCGCCGGCAAGGTGGCGTGCCCCTGGGCCACCGGTGGGAGGGAGAACAAGAGATCTTAGTGGAGGTCACCAATCGCCGTGGTCGAGGCAGCTTCGAAGGAGCGTGGATTGGAAGCGGCCGATTGGCGGCGCTGCGGCCTCAACTCGATAGCCTCTTGCGCGCCCTCTACCGGTACCGGCTGCTTCTGGAGCAACACCCTGATCCACCGTCGGACTGGGAAAGCGCTGTGTCGAGGGCCTTGAGGGAGATCCGGGAAGCTCTGGCCTCGGAACCCAGGGAGTGTTCGTCGTTGGGCGCCGCTCTTGGGCGCGCCTGGCCACACCTGAGTCGGCTTGAAATCGCCCTCCGTCAATTCCCACCCTTCGTCTGCGGCCCGTATCTGCAGAACGTGGGACCGCACCAGATTACCGT